>JAUXGG010000122.1 GCA_030622265.1 Candidatus Eiseniibacteriota bacterium | reverse complement strand
TCTCGCCCCAGGTAAGCGGCGGCGAGAGACTTGCCCGTATGGGAATGTAAAGCCAGGTAGTGAGACTTACAAGGAGAAGAAACAGGCATAGGGCTGCGGTCTTTGAGCGGGGCTTGGCGCGGAAGAGCAGGACGGGAAAGGCAAGTGCCGCTATCAGGGAGTAGGCGAGGGTGAGATGGTGTGAGAGGGCCAGACCGCCTATATAGGCCAGCAGCAGGAAGACCTTTTCACCGTACCTCCTTGTGAGCAATGCCACGTAGATAAGCAGCACCGTGAAGAGAGCATTCAAAGCATAGACCTCGGCGGTGACGGCATTCATCCAGAAAGACTCATGAGAGGCGAGTGCCAGCACAATCCCGAGACTCACCAGCCTTCTCACGCCCAGCTCCGCCAGAGCCAGGAAGAAAACGGCTGCGGTTGCGGCAGCCGTCAGGGCCGAGAAGAGGTTGTACCTGTAGGCCACCGAACCCCAGGCGGCCACCGAGGCAAAGACCTTGCCCAGCATAAGATAGATTGGATATCCGGGTGGGTGGGCGATGCTGAGAGTATGCGATGCTGCGATCAGCTCGCCGGCGTCTCCCGGGAGAATCGTCGCCGGCAGCGTGGCAATATAAAGTGCCAGGCTCAGGGCAAAAACAAGCATGGCGAATATGAGGTTCCTCGAACTCCAGTGTGTTGTGTAGTCGGTACGTTTCAGAGTCAAGCCTCGTCAGGAGCCGCGCCCTCGTGTCTACTGTATATAGCCCAGGGCGCGGAGTTCTTTCTTTACCCCCTCGCTCAGGTCGGCAGGTGTTTCGCCTCCGTATCGGCCTGCGACACGCCATACCAGGATGTATGGTGGAGCAGGTCTGTTCGAAGGTCCCGAGATGGAACCGACTCTTGCGATTTTTCTGGGGAGCTCAAACGGCATTGCTTTGGGATTCTCGAGAGTCTCGCCGATAAAGGTCCGGGTCTCTGCTGTTTTGCCATCTATCCTGAAATACATCTCGGGGCGAAGGCCCCTGGGCGCGTGAATTCTGAGTCCCATGGTAACAGGATTCGTGGTTCTCAAGCCCTTGGTCTCAAATACAGACCCGGGCCCGCCGTGCGATATCTCGGGCGTAGCGCCCTGGCCGTCTCTGCCCACCTTGAAGGGGCAGATCCAGCCTCCTCCGGCGGTGCCTTTGGCGGACACGGTCACGTCGAAGGTATGGTCGCCTTCCCCTCCCGAGACTTCCACGTACCACCGGTCCGACATCTCGAAAAGGGCTTTGGTCAACAGTTCCTCGAGAGGAGCAGCCACTTCGCGGTATTCATCGATCAGGTTCTCGGACTCGGCACTGTCTTGCCCCAGATTGAAGAGTTCTTCCCCTGTGGACGAAATCTCATAGATTAGCTTCCATGGATAGACGATGACTGCCTTCTTCTCGGGACCCTCTCTGATACCCTCGGAATAGGCAACCCGAGGGGGAAAGAGCATGCCATTTGTGCTCGCAAGTGCACCCCTGTTTTCGATTAACGGTACCAGGCTTACGCCTTCAAAGCCGGGATTGGATGCAAGCCCGAGCAGGTCGAGAATCGTTGGCGTTACATCCAACAGACGGACCTGCTCTGTCACGCGTCTGTTTCCGGGGATGACCTCAGGGCAAGCCATTACCAGGGTGACCCTGATGACTTCGTTGTAGAACGTGTGTCCATGGCCCACGCCGTTGTGTTCGAAAAACTCCTCACCGTGATCGCTCAGCAGGACTATAATGGTGTTTTCTCGCAGATCGCGCTCCTTGAGTCCTCTGAGGAGTTCTCCGATCATGCTGTCTACAAAAGCTATCTCACCGTCGTAGAGGGCTACGACATGCACCCGATCCCTCTCGTCGATACTGCTCGAATCCTCGGAGAGCGTGAAACCCACCTGGGCAGCGGAGCCAATTGCAAGGCTTCTGAGGGTGACGGCGTTTCCGAGTTTCCCCTCGTAGGAAGGGTCGAACGCTGTATCATAGGGTGGCGGCGGACCATAGGGATCGTGGGGATCCCAATAGTGCAGGAAGAGTAGAAACGGGCGTCCGTGTCCGCCATCGATCCATTCGAGAGCGCGCGCCGTCACCTCGTCGGCGGTCCTGAACAGACTCTCCTCCCCGAGGTCATAATGCTGGAACCCCCTGGCAATACCCGTAGCACCGGAAAGAACGGGAGCGCTTATGATGCCGCCTGTGGTGTACCCGGCCTCCGACAGCAAGGTTGCGAGAGTGGGAAATGAGGTCCGCATCTTGTTGCGCAGAGTCCCGGCACCATGCTGAGTAGGATACAGGGAAGTAAAAACCGTGGCGAAAGAGGGAAGTGTCCAGGGACACTGGCTTACGGTGTTCTCAAAGACGACCCCTTCACCGGCCAGCCGGTCGATGTTGGGGCTCGTCCGGCGGTCGTATCCGTAGCACCCGAGATGATCGGGCCTCAGCGTGTCCACTCCAATGACAATGACGTTTGGGGATTCGCTCTTCCTTCCGCATGCCGTCACTATCAGGCAAAGAAGGAGAGCCACAACACAGTGAAACCGATGGTAGCTATGGCGATTGAGAAAGGTCATCGTAACCCGAATGTACACGACAGTGTGGATAAAATCCAGCGAATCCCACGCCGCCGTCAGAGCGAGGTTTCGCGACCTATCGGGCATGTTGGCCGGCTGCCTGAGAAAAGGCACAGGGCCGGAACGGCCATGACAACTGGATAAAAGCGCTCAGTTATGGTTAACCTCCTCAGGGTCATTTGCATCTAAAAGACATGAAAGTGAAGCCTGATGATGAGGTTGCTATGGAGTCTGAGGTCTGTTATAATCAGTCGAGAGAGGTAGGAGTACATCTATGAAGAGGGTACTTGTTTTCACATTGTTGGTTCTTGGCGTTTGCCTGGCCCTTTCCTGTGCGAAGGAAGAGAGCAAGAAAGCTAAGATGCAGGCGCGTGAAGCCCTGGGAAGGGTGATCGTACTTGGTTTTGACGGGCTCGAACCCACGATGGTTCGCAAGTGGGTGGCGCAGGGGTATCTGCCCACGTTCGCGCGCATGATGGAGGAGGGCGCTTTCGGTGATCTGATAACCGTACTCCCGCCGTCGTCCGCGTCGGCCTGGACCTCAGCCATTACCGGTGTCAATCCCGGCAAGCACGGCATCTATGGCTTCCTGAACACGAGCAATCCCAACGCATCCGATACGCAGGTCTTCAACACATCCAGAGACAGGGGTTTCAGGCCGGTCTGGGACGTGCTCGGAGACTATGATCGGACGTCCTGTATAATCAATATCCCGCTGAGCTCCCCCGCGGATAGCCTCAAGGGACTGATGATCGCGGGATTCCCGCATGCGTCCGACGACAAGAATTCCTATTACTATCCCGAATCCCTGGAGAAAATTCTGGGGGACTATACCTTCGACGCCTTCAGGGTGACCTGCGCCAAGAACAGGGAGGACAGGTTCCTGACCAAGATGCAGGCTATTTCGAGCAAGAGATTGCATCTCGGCCTGGATCTTCTTGGCCGTGAAGACTGGGATCTCTACTGGCTGGTTTTCACGTTTCCGGACAGGTATCAGCACTATCTCTGGAAGTATATGGATAAGGACCATCCCATGTATGACCCCGTTAACGGGCAGGTCTACGGTGACAAGATTCTCGAGGCCTATATCCAGGCCGATCACTACCTGGACGAGTTCCTGAAGAGGATGCGTGAAGACGATCTTATGATAGTGATGTCGGACCATGGTTTCGGGTACCTCTATTACACCATCAACACCAACAACTTCATCCAGAGAACTCTCGGGACGACCGAGAATGTTCATTGCGCCGACTTCTTTGGCGGCAAGTTCATGATCAATGTCGATGGTCCCAATGCCGAGGAGAAGTACTTGAGCATCAGGAACAGGCTCATCGAGGGCCTCAGGTCGCTTAAGGATCCGGTCAGGGGCGATGCGATCATAGATTCCATCTATCTCAAGGAAGAGATCTATACGGGTCCGTATGTGAGCAGCGCGCCGGACGTTTTGTGCTTCGAGCGGCCGGGCTACCTGCTGTTCTCGCTGCCCAATACCCCTGACCTGCGGCTCTTAGACGGCGGACCCCAGCCTGACAAGGGTTTCTCCGGCTTTCACCGCAGACGCGGTACGCTCGCTCTTATGGGCAAGCATGTGAGACCGGGCGCCGAGGGGGACGCCAGGATCGTGGATATTGCCGCAATGATTTTCAGCTACCTCGGTGTCCCGGCGCCTGGAGAGCTCGATGGAAAGGTCCCCGCGGCGCTGTTCAAGGATGAATCCGCCGGGGCGATGCGGCTGGTCAAGTCCGACGAGCCCGGTTACAAGAGACCGACGGTTCTCGCTAACCAGGACTCAGAGAAGATGGAGAAGCAGCTCAGGGCTGTTGGCTACATCCAGTGAGGCAATGCGAACCGAAAAGATAGGTCTGCGCAAATTACTGAGGGATGTCCTGAGCCACGATGGCATGGAAAGTGGCCTGAGGCGGGACATCTCGAGGGCTGTTTCCGAACCTGATCCGCTTATTGCCTGGGAAAAGACCCTGGAGATTCTCCAGAGCCTGAACCGGTCGGGCAAGCTGACCTGGCAGGGAGTCATCGAGAAGAACGGGGAGAGGTACCTGCGGTTCAGGGACCCTGAGTCGGGAAATGTCTTTTCCCTGATGGAGCCGCCCGCCGTGAAGGCCGAGGTCCTACCGTGCCTGCCGCGCGGATTCGTGCGCAAGGAAGATGCCCACCGCATCGAAACGCTCTTCACCTCGGTCGCCACCTGCAGGTCCGAAGACGAACTGGGCGGTGTCTTGAGGAGGATGCTGGCCACGATCCGGGAGATGGTCTCGGCGGACTTCGGAGCCATCCATTTCATCGAGGATTCAGTACGTGCGGTCATAGAGAAAGTCACCGATGGTTCGCCGGAAGTGCCCGGCAGGTTCGATCCCGTCTTGACGGACAGGTGGGTCGTGTCCGAGGGCTTCTGCGTGCATGTGCCAAGTCTCGGTCGGGCGGGCGATCTCAGTCGTTACTCGGGTGACGGGGCTTTCTCCTCGGTGGTGGTGATGCCCTTGAAGAGCAAGGGTAAGGTCTACGGCCTGCTGGAGGTCTACAGTCGTGCGGAGCGGCACTTCACGACGGATGACCTGGGCTTTCTGGCTCTGCTGGCGCTCCAGGCGGCCGGTATGATCCGCAACGCCGAGCACCTGGAGAGCCTGATATTCAAGGACCCGCTGACTCATGTTTACAACCGGGGTTATCTTGAAGACCAGCTCGAGAGGGAGATCGAGCGCTATAAGCGTACAAACGAGCCGGTGGCATTCCTCATGGTCGACGTCGATAACTTCAAGGAAGTCAATACCAGGTTCGGGCATCCCGTGGGTGATGTGGTGCTCTCTGTCATAGGGAGCCTCCTGGAAGATAAGGTCAGGCAGATAGATATCGTCGCACGCTACGGGGGCGACGAGTTCGGCGTGATCCTTCCCGACACCATAGGTGAGCATGCGGTGGTAACCGCCGAGAGGCTCCGCAGCGTCATCGAGGGTTATGATTTCGCCACAAGGGTTCCCGATCTCGGTGACATGAAAATGACCATAAGCCTAGGAGGGGCCATCTGCCCCGATGATGCCGTTACCAAGGAAAACCTGATAGAAAGTGCCGACAGGGCCCTTGCCGAAGCCGAGCGCGCGGGGAAGAACCGGGCGGTCTTCTTCGGCGTGTCTTCAGCGGGGGAGGGAGCGTAGGCGTGCCTTTCGAGATCTCAACGGAGGAGACCTTCTCGGCCGCACATCTAATTTCCGGCTATGAAGGTGATTGCTCCAGGCTTCACGGGCATAACTGGAGAGTGAGGGCCACGGTCAGGGCTGAAAAGAGCTCGGCGATGGGTCTCACTTTCGACTTCAGAAAGCTCCGGACCCTCTTAAGGGAAGTACTCGCCACGGTCGATCATACCATGCTCAACGATCTGGCTCCTTTCAAGGATCTCAATCCGACGGCAGAGACCATAGCGGAGTGGTGCCACGGCGAGCTTTCCCGTCGTATCGACGAGGCCGGCG
>JAUXGG010000234.1 GCA_030622265.1 Candidatus Eiseniibacteriota bacterium | reverse complement strand
TGGGGGGCGCGGATACCGATCCGACCCCGGGGGCCTCGAACCTGTCGGATCCACCGCCCCATGTTTTCGCGGTGACCAGGGATCCGCTCTATCCGACATCGACCGACAGTATGCGGATGATTGTCGATGCCGGCGATGCCACGGGTATTACCCGGACCCTGTTGGCCTATGTCATCAACCTGGAAGATGGGGAAGAGCCTGAGATGGACCTGGTTTCGGGTTCCGCCGACCTGGGGACCTGGACCTACACCATCCTGCCGTGCGCGGCCGGGGACACGGTATGTTACAAGGTGTCCGTCTTCGATCCCGCGGCATCGACTCTCCTGCCCTGGATGGGCTACCGTGTGAGGGATGCCAGCGTGGAGGTTCGCATCAACGAGATACTTGCGGACCCTCCGGCGGATGCCGCGGGTGATGCCAACGGAGACGGGGAGCGCGCCGCCGCCGACGATGAGTTCGTGGAGATCGTGAACTGCGGCATCGTGCCGGTTGACATGTCGGGCTGGCGGTTGAGTGACGGGACATCCGTGCGCCATGTTTTTCCCGAAAGCGGGTTCATTGTTGCGCCGGGTGAGTTCGTGACCGTCTTCGGTGGGGGCACCCCCACGGGTTTCCCGGGGAAGGTAGAGACGGCAACTTCCGGGGGGCTTGGCCTGGCAAACACCGGGGATGTCATATCGCTCGGCGATGCCGAAGGCTCGCTGGTGGACATCCACTCCTATGGAAGCGAGGGAGGGGATGATGAGTCCCTGATAAGGTATCCGGACTGCTCAGATGCCTGGACAAGTTGCTCCGAGGCCGGGCTGGATAAGGCCTTCACTCCGCAGGCGCCCAACGACGGTGAAAGTGCTGTCTCGAGTTCAACCTGGGGCAGCATAAAGTCGGTTTTCAAGTAGGGCGCCGCAGCCGGGTATACTGCATGCCGCGGCCGGGCATGCGGTGTACCCCGGCAAGGTATGGATTGGGGCGGTCCTCGCGACCGCCCCTTTCCATCTCTTTCCACTCAGGCGACGTCTCTATAGAACCAGCCAGGCCTCCTATGTCCATCCCGCCACCGGCGAGCCGGCCCTTTTCGCTTGAGCTCGCGCCTGAGCGGGGTATCATTGATCGGAAGCAGGGTCGTGAAACAGGGAGGTGACTCTATTGGATGCGATAGATGCCCTTAAGACGAGACGCAGCATAAGACTGTATGAAGAGAAGCAGGTTCCCCGGGAGATGATAGAGCAGATCATCGACACGGCGAGGCTTGCGCCTTCGGCGAACAATATCCAGCCGTGGGAATTCGTGGTGGTAACCGATCCCGGCACCCGGAAGAAGATTGCCGATCTTACAGATTACGGCAAGTTCATTGCGCAGTCCGGTGCGTGCGTGGCCGTCTTCGCCAGGGACGTTAAGCATTACCTGGAAGACGGATCCGCGGCGACTGAGAACATACTGGTTGCCGCCCGCGCCCTGGGACTCGGCACCTGCTGGGTTGCCGGATACAAGAAGACCTATGGGGCGCCGGTCGCCGAACTGCTCGGTGTGCCGGCGGGTTTCAGCCTGGTTGCTCTCATATCCCTGGGATACCCGGCAGAAGAGGCAGAGCCTCATGGGAAGAGGGAGTTGTCTGAGGTGCTCCACTGGGAGAGGTTCTAAGGGGGTGACGTGATGGCTGTAGCGGAAATAAGCGTCGTGCCTGTGGGAACGGACACAGCGAGTATCAGTGATTATGTGGCCACGGCCTTGAAGATCGTGGAGGCAAGCGGGCTTAAGTACGAGCTTTCCTCAATGGCCACGAATCTGGAGGGCGATCTGGACAGTATCCTCGAGGTCTTCCGGAAGATGCACGAGAGCGCCTTCGAACACGGCGCGGTAAGGGCGCTGACGGCGCTTAAGATAGACGATAGACGTGACAAAGCTCTTACGATTGAAGGCAAGAAGGCAGCCGTCAGGGCGAAGCTTAAATAGAGCCGCCGCCGCCGCGCGGTCAGTCATGGAGCTTAAACTCCTGAAGACCTGCCGAGTGAGAGAATGAGTCCGGGCGCTAGTGTATGTTGTAGGTCGAAGTCGACCTGGTGTTGATCTTTTGCTCCCGGGTCATCTTCGAACCGCTGAAAGTAAACTGCTTGCCCGCTTCAATGTAAGTCCACTTCTCCTCGACCCTGCCCATCTTGTCTTCACGGTACCTGGCTGAAGGATAGCCGTAACGGTCATAGACGGCCTTCATGTCACCTTCCAGGCCGGCCGCCCAATAGGCTGTCCTGAATCTGCTTCTGCTGCCCGCACCGTGAACAGTGCCCTTGGTCTTGAGCAGGTCGTCCTGGGTAACCTCATCTTCTTCGGCATTGACTATCGCCGCGATGCCGGTTCCCAGAAGAAGAGCCAGAACCAGGGATGCTGTCAGAACACGTTTCATAGGTCGTTCTCCCGATTTACGTAGCATACAGTCTACGTATAAAGCATACCATGTGCCTGTATTCAATTCAAGCTGGTTCGCCTAACCCAAACTGCAACGGGGTATTGCACAACGCAATGAGATTGTACTTTGCAAGCCTGTTCCGCGCCCGAGCCTACCTTAAGCGCATATGGCGCAAGCGGTTGCACGCCAGCAATTACGGGCGTTCGCGGCGATCTGGCACAGGATGTGCAGTAGCCTACTGGGCAGGACAAGTTAACTGAATGTCAGGAGGCCGATCAATGAGTTCAGACAGCAAGCATCTAACGATGAAGCGGGAGGCAGGGTTCTCCGTAATCGAGCTGATGGTTGTAGCCGTGGTCATGGCAATCATCGTTGCCGCATCGATCCCGTCCCTCCGGAGCCATACCGCCTCGGTGAACCTTACCAAGAGCGCCAGTAAGGTCGCGGCTTCCCTGAAGCTCGCCCGGATGAGAGCGGTGGCCAGCAATGTCCCTGTGGTTGTGGAGTTCGACAGCGACGCGGGGACCTTCTTTCTCTACCAGGATGAAGACGAGGACGGCAGTTTCGATTCCGGCGAAACCTCTGCGGGCCCGTATGAGATGCCCAACAACACAAGTATCAGCAGCGTGAGCTTCACCAACTCCATGGTCACATTCAATCCCACAGGGTCGGCCAGCGAGACGGGAAACGTGGTGGTGGCCAGCTGCACGGAGCTCGCCAAGAGGGTGGACGTAACGGCTCCGACCGGCCTGATTTATGTGTCCGACATTTATGACCTCGCCGACATGGAGGAGTAGAGATGAAATGCAATGACACACGAGGGGTGATTACGATGTTCGACAATGAGAATGGGATGACGATGGTTGAGCTGCTGGTTGTCTGCGTTATCATAAGCATCGCCTTCATGGGGCTTGTGGCGATATTCCCGCTGGGCATGCAGAACATTAACGACAGCAGGATGCGTACCGTTGCCACCGGCCTGGCGCAGGAGAGGATGGAAGAGCTCCTGGACCTTAGAACCAGCAATGCCGACCTCAACACAGGTGACCACACCGATCCCGATAATCCAGTGCGGAGCACTTTCAATAGATTCTGGAGCGTCACGGACAATACGCCCGTGGCCGATATGAAGCAGATCGAAGTCCGGGTTACCTATCCGCACGGATCAACAACCAGGGACGTTTCGGTAGTGGCCTACATGCGGAGCTAACAAACTGAGAGGCGATGAGATGAAACGAGAAAAAGGCTTCACGCTGATTGAGGCGCTGGTGGTTCTGGTGATAGGAGTAGTCATCGCCGGCGGCATGATGTTCATCCTGAGCGGCAGCAGGCGCACGTCGAGGATCGCCGAGATCGACGCCCAGTCCCAGCAGAACGCGAGGGTTGCCATCGACATCATGATCAGGGACCTGAGGAGCAATGGGTACGGGGTAGATGTGGGTCAAGGTCAGCTGACTCTTGCACATGCCGGGCCGTATGATGTCATCTTCAATGCCAACATCGTTCCGGAACCCGACCATTCAAGCACTCCGGGTTACCCGGCGGCAATCAACACGGGATCGTATCCCTCGTCGGTGCCGCCCGGAGGAGCGCTCTATTCGCCCCCGAGGACTTACGATACGGGGGCGGAGACCATCAGGTTCACGTTTGATTCCAACAACGATGGCTCGGTGACTGCGGATGACCGCGATGACGATATCATTGAGCAGACCGACAATCCGTTTGACTATGCCGTTATCAGGCAGGTCTATGGCTACGATGGTTCGTCGAACGGAGGGGCCAATGAGGAGATCG
>JAUXGG010000370.1 GCA_030622265.1 Candidatus Eiseniibacteriota bacterium | reverse complement strand
GGATCACGTCGGGTGATGCGCTTCCGGCGGTATCGATCACCTGTTCCAGCACATATGCCTGGTCTTCGGTCAGGTGGACTCCGTGAAAGAGCCGGCCCAGGTGCCAATCGCTTGTATGGAGTATACGCATGGTTACTCCAGCTCGAGGATCCCGGTTATGGTCTCAAAGACGGCAGTTATGTGAAGTTGATCGGCGGCAGGTGTGTTGGGCGAGTTAAAGAGCATGAAGGTCCCGTACTTCGAATGCCCCCCGGAGACCTTCTTGTGAGTCGTGCTTCCTCCCGTGATTCCGGAAAACAGGGTCCGGTCGACTCCGTAGTCCTCCCTGAGCTCAAAGACCACGTCGGGGTACTTCTCGACACTTTTCCCCTCGAATATATCTTCCCTGCGCTTCGCCCAAGCTATGATGGGATCACCTGCCGAGTCACGGGTTCCGGAGAGAAGGCCGATCAACCTGTCTCTCAGGCCCTCGTACTCCATGTCCTCGGCCAGGCATCGCTCCCTGCTGATCTCGATTCCGCCGAAGGATGTGCCACCGCCCGTGTCGGAAACCCAGGCCACGCTCTCATCCCTGAGTACCGCGAAGGATGAGGTCTTGAGACTCTTGCGCCTCTCCTTCGGAATCAAGGAGGCGATGCGATAGACCCAGTCCTCCAGGTCGAGCTTGTGCATCGTTCGCAAGAAAGCGATCTTGGTCTTCTCTATGAGTGCGACGGGGTTCACCCCGGCGACGCTGCCCTTTCTGGTCTTGAGCAACCCTTCGCGCCTCAGGATCTCATTGATGTAGAGAGCCCTGGTCGGGCGCATCTGGTGCCCGTGATCGCTCACGATCAGGAGCACCTGGTCCTCATCCAACGCGGCCAGGTACTCGCCAACCAGGGAATCCAGCATTACGAAGAACTCCTTTATGGAGTTCTCGTAAGGGTTCTTGCCGGGGTAGGTCGGGTCGGCCGGGTCGCTGTAGCGCCAGAGGAAGTGGAGGACGCGGTCCAGCGTGAGAAGACAGAGGAAGAACACGTCCCACTCTTCCGTGGCCAGGAGCTTGAGACCGAACCGGGCCTGGTCCTCGGTGACTTTTCTTGTTCTCTCGATGAACTTTGCGAGCTCCTTCTTTCCGGGAAAGTCGACCATCCCGCCGAGCTCAGGCAACTCATAGGCCGATGCGATCTCCTCGGGATAGGTCTGGGTATCACCCGTTATGAAGACAGGCCCGTTCACCATCACGCCGTTTACGGGCCAGACCGGGTAGGCCAGGAGCGGATTGATGATGCATACCCTTTTTCCGGCTTTGCCGGCTATGTCCCAGAAGGTCTTGCCCTTTAAGATCTCGGTGTCCACCGCGTTGGCGCCGCCCTTTATGTCGAGGTAATCCACCGAATCGACCACGCCGTGCTCCCAGGGCTGCATCCCGGTGTAGATGGTCACCCAGGCGGGTATGGAGTCGGGAGGCTGGGTCGACTCGAGAGGAACGCAGTATCCCTGATCCATGATCCTGCTGAAATTGGGTAGGTCATCCTTCCACTTGTCCAGGAGCACAGGATCGAGAGCGTCTATGCCAAGTATGACTAGCCTGTTCATTTCACCACCTCTTTCAAGCGGTCCATTATGTCTGATTGGACCTGATCGATACTCCCGGTTGCATCCACCCTGATTGCCCGGGTGAGCTCCGCAAACTTAAAGTACAGGTCATGACGCTCTTCAAGATACACGATGGAGGGAATGTCGTCCTTGCGCTTCATTGCCTCTTCCGGAGGTATCTCGAGGAGAAAAACCATGTCGGGTTCGGGGAAGAGCCCGAGCAGTGATGACTCAAGCATCTTAACGGCCTCGGCTCCCCCTGAGCCGAAAGCCGAGTCGATATCGATGAGACTGTCATAGACGTAACGGTCCAGGATCACGACCCGGGTATCTCTCCCTACTGAACGGAACGATAACCTGAAGGTTATGTAGAGATCAATGATGGTGAGGGTCCGCCAGATGGCCCTCAGGAACCGGTTCTTGAACATCGACTGCTTGCCGTCGACATAGCGCTTGTAGTCTTCACCGGAATCAATGCCCCCGCCGCGCTTCTCCTCCTTAGGCGCCCGAAGGAGTGCTTTCCCGATCTTCAAGACCGGCCGGGTGAGATACGATTCGCCGCGCATCCACACCACCTGGGTGGGGATACCCTCTCGCTTAAGCCACTCGCAGGCGTGATTGGCCTGGGTGCTTTTCCCGCTTCCATCCAGGCCCATCAGCACTATGAGCTTTCGCTTCATAACCGCTCCGCCTCGATCCCGGCCATGATGGATTCCGCAACGTGCCTCCAGGAGAGAGAAAGCACCTGCTCCCGTGTCTGTACCGTCTCGAGTTTAAGCATCTCACGCGCGCTTGTGACAAACTCATCCTCGGTCTCGCAGAGGAACAGCCCGCCGCCGGGGTTAAGGATGTCAGGCAGCCCGCCGAAGGCCATCGCAACGACGGGCAGGTTGGTGGCCATAGCCTCCAGGACCGAAAGGGGAATCTCTATGGCATCCGTCTCGCTAACTGTTGGAAAGGCGTAACCATCGGCCACCCGGTAAGCGTCGGCGATATTCTCGACAAACTCGTTCAGCAGATGAATTGATGAACTCTCCAGCATGCTGCGAACACAGGGGTCGGCAGCGGTGCTCGAGCTCGTGACGAGCGCAAGCCTGGCGCCGGAGGACGCGAGCTTCTCCAGAAGTTCGAGATTACGGCCCGGCCTGAGATGGCCCACGTGAAGGATGACCTTCTCATCACCGATGCCATACCTGCGCCTGAGATCCTGCCGCTCGGACGCTGCCGCGGGGGAGAAGACCTCCGGATCCACGCCCAGGGGTATCTGCCTCGCGGGTCGTCCCGCGCTTCGGACCGTGGACAGG
>JAUXGG010000048.1 GCA_030622265.1 Candidatus Eiseniibacteriota bacterium | reverse complement strand
TTAAGTTCTCAAACCCGAGTTCGGCCATGTCCATCATGTTCATGGGACTCGCCTCCGGCCGGAACTCTCGGCGATGCGGCCATCCAGCAGCCGGATGACCCTGTTCGAGACCGCCTCCGCGGTGTCCTTTTCGTGAGTAACCATCAGGGCCGTAAGGCCTCTGTCCCTGTTGAGGCCCTGCACCAGATCGATGATCTCGCCCGCGGTCAAAGTGTCGAGATTGCCGGTCGGCTCATCGAGCAGGAGCATCTCCGGGGAATTGGCAAGGGCGCGCGCTATGGCTACCCGCTGCGCCTCCCCACCCGAGAGCTCGGCGGGACGGTGATCGAGCCTGTGGCTGAGCCCCACCCGAGAGAGCAGGCCGGATGCCATCGGCTTCCGCTCCCGGCGGGGTACGCCGCCGAAGGTAAGTGCCAACACCACATTCTCAAGCGCCGTCCTGTGGGGCACCAGGTTGAAAGACTGAAACACCATGCCGACGGACTTGCGCCTGTGGAGGGCGAGCCCCGAGCGCTTCATGCCCGCAAGGTCACGATCCTTAAAAACGATTTGCCCCGCCGTCGGGGTATCCAGCCCGCCCACGAGGTTAAGGAGCGTGGACTTGCCCGAACCCGACCTTCCGACTATCGATACGAATTCACCGTCTTCGACATCGAAGGAGATATCCCTCAGGGCGGGGATCTCCACCTGACCCTTCATATAGGTCCTCGAGAGATTGACTATCTTGAGGATTGTCAAACGGTATCCTCCATCATCAGTATGGAGCCACGCCCCAATCACGATGGGAGTGTCTACACTGGGTGTCTACATATTGTTGGCACCTGCGGTGGGATTAGTCAATGGAATCCGCAGAAGGCCGCTGGCCGAATGACAGAATGAAACCACCCCACAGGGGATCCCGCCTGGCGACCTCGAGCTCTCGCGAACGGGCCCTGACAAACACGCTCAGCCTGAGTTCGCGATAGAGACTGCCTGTCAATCCGACCCAGGCCTCCCCGATCACACTGTTCAGCTCGGAGCGGGAGAAACTCACT
This sequence comes from Candidatus Eiseniibacteriota bacterium, assembly GCA_030622265.1. GTDB lineage: Bacteria > Arandabacterota > Arandabacteria > Arandabacterales > Arandabacteraceae > JAUVJV01. Next base: position 7,410 of record JAUXGG010000048.1, on the reverse strand, counting down.
TCACTATGCCGAAACTGGCCCTGAAGCAGAGCATTGTAGATCCTGTATCTTACGCTCCCGCCCACCCACAGAAAGAGCTCGCGGGAGCTGCCTCCGGCCGGTTCCTTGCTCACAAGCGGTCCGGGGCTGATGTACTCGGCCTGATGAGGGTTGAAACTCCACCAGGGAGTGCTGATCCTTCCGAACCGTCCGGATAGCGCAAGTGCCGCGTCCGTAGTGTACCCGGCATTGGCTTCGGCCGAAGTCTTGAGCTCGTAATGGGCAGGCCTGTCCCGCCTGCTCTGGGCCAGAGCCCATTGAAGCAGAATGGTATACTTCCCTGTCGGTTCGCCACCATCGGAAATTTGGTTGCACCAGCCCTGGGGAAGCTGCTGGTCCAAGGCCTCGTGTATGACTCTCTGGGTCCCCTCTGCCACTCTCGTCCCCAGGATGCCGAAGGTCAGAGCTGTCCGGCACGATACCGCGTGATTGGGAACCACTCGCTGCTGCGTATTCGCCATGAAAAGCAAACTCGCATATGGGTGGTCATCATATATGGGTCCCGAGGTGGACATGTCCTCGGGTGTGAAGGCCATAAGACCGAATTCGATACTGTGGAGTTCGAATCCACCGGGATGGTCATAGAGCCTGCCTACCCCGGTTATCCTGTTCAAGCCTCCCAACAACCCGTCCAGGGAGAAGAAACACTCAGTTGCGCGGCGACCTGAAAGTATGAAGGCAAACCCACCGGTGTAATCCTGATCGTTATTAATGGTCGTGAACGCGTCATTATCAAGATGGAAGGCCCAGCCAGTATTGTGCGCTTCCACCCACGGGCCGTGGCCCCCATCGCTTTCACCCGGCATCATACCGGCTGTGCCGACGGACTCATCAGATCCGGCGGTCAAACCGGCTGTGCCGAGAATGAGAATCATCGACACAAGGAGGAAACCTACAAACCCTCTTCGCACGCATGCCCGCCTGGCCCGGAGCTCTCCCGGGATCGACTCCAGATTCATCGCGCCTGAGAGACTCAACTGGTCTCCTCCTTGCAGGGCTCGTCCTCTTTCAGGCGCTTGCCCATGCCTAAGACATCATCCGTCTTGTAGCCGATACTCCGGTAGAATTCGGCGACCTCGCCGTCGACCTCTCCAACGAGAAAGAGCTCGGGGTTGACCCTGAGCTTGCGTTCGATATCACGCTCCGGGTTGTTCCAGGGAACCACGAGTTCGCACGCCTGCCGGAGCTCGATCACCGCCTCCCTGTCGCGATCTTCATATGGTCTCACCAAAAGTTCGCCGGCGGTTTCGCCAGCCGCTTCTCCGGAAAGCGGAGCACTCAATTCGCTTCCTCCCTCCTGATTCGCATCGGCTGCCGGCTGCGATATGTGAGCGAGCGCCACACCCATCGACTCCATCAGGTAGTCCTCGATGGCGCCGACGCTGTTGTAGGCGAAGTAGCTGCCGAAGATCATGAAGGAGACCACCAGGAAAATGATCAGGCGATAGGGTCTCCGGGACGGATGGTTCCAGGCCTGTTCACGCATCTCCATCTTCATGCCTCCGCTTTAGGAGTCAAAGCCGAGGTTGACGGGCTCGTCCGGAAGCGGCTTCATTTTCTTTCTCATGTCGGTGACGGGAATATCGGCGCCCACGACCTCGAGTGCGAAATCGTCCGCCCAGACAGTGCCGGGCCCCGCGAGAAGGAAACCGAAAGCTATGTTGACGCTTCCCTCCGGCACATCCAGCACGATCTCGTAGCGCTGCCAGTCCTCGGTTCCCCGGACCGGCCTGTCCTGCATATTATCGAAGGCCAGGGACACCCCGCTTTGTCCGTCGACCCGCATCCAAAGGCCCGCCCAGACCTGTACATCCTCCACCTTGACGTAACCCGAAAGCCGGATCCGCTTGCCGATATAGTTGCCGGCCTTGAAGGCCTGCATCAGGGTCCCGAAACCTTGTGACTTCTCAACTTTCGCCATCACGTAGCCGCTCGAGCTCCCACTATGGCTCTCTTCCCTGTCGATCCCCATGTGATAGTCATTGGGAGCCGTGCCGGCCTGCAACCAGCCGGTCGGCATGAGTTGTCCTGCTCCGCCCTGATTATGTCCCATCGGTGCCCTCCCTTGATGATTGTCGATTATCAGTCATCGCTTATCGTTCGAACCGGCGTTTGATCTCCGCCACGGTAAGGCCCCTTAAGAGATACAGCCGGTCTCCCTGTCTGAGCTCCATCTTATAGGCCCCCGGAATCTCGAAATTGCTCACCAGGCACACTTCCCTGTCGAGAAGGTCGCTTTCGAGGTTCCAGAGGGTAAACTGGTTATCCCTCGAGTGCAGGTTAAGAGCCGGCACAACCTGTCCCGAGTAAAAGGAGATCGAGGCAGCATACGGATATGTGCTTGCCACGACCGGCATGTCCCCGGCATACCTTTTGATCGTAAGCGTGATCTTCTCCCAATCATGGAATTCATAAGCCCGCCTTAAGCTGCGCGAGTCATCCGGTGGAAACACGAAGATGAGCTTAACGGCGATAATCGCGGCAATCGGTATCAGGGCCAGCCACATGGTCCACTTTCTCAACCGCCGGGTTCGCTGAAGGTAACCGTGCCCGATAATGGCAAGCGGAACGAAAGCGACCTGCGTCCAGTTGGCCTCGACCTTGCCCTTGAGCGACATCGCAAGGAAGAAGGCCAGGATGCCGACCGAATTGAACTTAAGCACCCGCTCGAAGGCATTCGCCGAGCGGAACTTGAGGATCAGCACGTAGAGCAGGATAAGACCGGAAAACAGGCCGGCCGATCCCACCTGCCCCACCAGGTACTCCAGTATGAGGCTCGTGTTTAACCAATCCGGGGCGCGGCTCAGCTGGAACCTCACGGAAACGAAATCGTGCTGGGCCTGCCACACAAGATGCGGCAGGAAGAGCAGCCCGGTGAGCACAGCGCCGGCCCAGAAGCTCTTTCTCCGTATCAGGCCGGGAACGGCGGCAAGCGTGAAAACTATGACGAGTATGCCGTGGTACTTGCTGTAGAGCATGAGGACAGCGGAAAGCGCGAGGGCAAGAACCGGGATCAGGCCGTCATCCCTCAGATACCGCCTGAGGGCAACCAGAAACAAAGTGGCGAAGAAGATCAAGGGCATGTCCGGCAGCGCGAGCATGCCACCGACCTGGAGCAGTGGGAGCGAGAGCACGATGGCCCAGAAAAGCAGGGCGTCCTTACCATTGGTCATTCCCCACACAAGGGCGATCGCGCCCAGCTGCATGGCGATAAACACGAGTCTCACGCCCAGCTCGCCGGCCAGGAGAGAATGACCCAGAGCAATCGCCGCGGCCACGACCGGAGGATGGTCGAAGTAGCCCCAGGCCAGGAAACGGGAATAAACCCAGTAGTAAGCCTCATCGTGACACAGGCCCATCGCGTGGCCATGCCACAGGTTGAAGACCGCGAGTGCGGCCAGGATGATATAGAACCTGAACCGCTCCTGTTGCGGGGATGGGGCCTCGCCCGTATACTCTGAAAGAGAGATCATGATTGACCCTAACCTTACCAGGCTATATCCTTATCACTTTCGGCAGGCAAATCACAGTCAAAGTTGATCTTATGCGGAATGAAAGCCCGAAGAACCTAGGATCAAGCAGCGCAAGGTCGCGCTCCTGGCGACGGGAGATGCTCATCCTGGGAATCGTCGCCCTGGCAAGTACCGCGGTGTTCTGGCTTACCGATCTCGATATCCGGTTCTCGGCGCTCTTCCATGATGCCGGCAGCCCGGACGGCCCGTGGCCCCAGGCCGGTGCGCCGCTCTGGGTGACGCTCTATGCCGCCGACACCTACATGACCATAGTCCTCGCCATAGCTGCCGGGGTGCTTATCATGGCAGGTGCGCGCAGGGGCGGGGACAGACGAAAGATCATTTACGGTCTTTTCATAATCTTGAGTGTTTCAATCGGCACCGGCATTCTTGTGAACGGCATCTTGAAGGAGCACTGGGGGCATCCCCGTCCGGACGAGATTGCCCAGTTCGGAGGCGATCGCCGGTATGCCCCACCCTGGGCCAAGCAGCCCTCCGGAAACGGGGAGTCCTTCCCCAGCGGCCACGCGGCGATAGCCTTCTCCTACATGGTCTTCTACTTCATCTTGAAGATACCGCGCCCGAAGCTGGCCAGAGCTTGCTTCTGGGGAGCCATTTTCCTGGGGAGTCTGGCCGGACTGGGAAGAGTGATCCAGGGAAGGCACTTCCTGTCTGATATCCTGTGGGCCGCCTACATTCCCTATCTGGTATGCCTGCTGTTCTACTACGGGGTACTCAAGATTCCGGACAGGCAATCCAGAGGATAAGACCCGGGTCCAGGCCCATAGGTGTCCCGGCTGGCGCGGGATCGAACGGTCAGCCCGAGAGCAGCGACTTATCTCCCCGGCCCATCCTGGCGCCCACTATGAGCGTAAGTATGGAGCTGCGAGGGATCTTCAGGGTCCCTCCCGCATCAGGCTCAAACGAAATGTGCTTCTGGGAAATGCTCCCTGAAAGCCTGTCACCTGCAGCCAGCCAGATCTCGTCACTGTCGAGCCGGGGGGGGGATTCCTAAAATGAATCCAGGCGATTTTCTCGGTCGGCACCTTCACCGAGCCAAAGTCCGACTTGATCTCGAAGTGCTTCTCCCGCACCTTGCCCGTAAGCGAGTCGCCCCGCCTGCCGACCACGATGTCTCGCTCTCGTGCCACCGCTACCCTCCCGTGTTTTACCCTTGCAGTCGATTCGTCCGCCCGCCCGACATCCTCACTTCAGTCACCCATCCGCTTGACTCTGCCGGAGCTGCTTCTCTGCTTGGTGACCGCAGCGTCCCCCGAATAGTGGACCGACCCGCTGCTCGAGAGGGTCGCCACCAGGTCGTCGGTGACCCATACATAGGCATCGCCGCTGCTCGAGAGGATCACCTTTGCTCTCTCGCTCTTTAAGTCAATGCCATCAAAGTCGCCGGAGCTGCTCACGCTCAGCCTGAGATCCTCGACTTCGCCACCACCGAAATGGAGATCGCCGGAGCTCGAGAGGGCCGCGTCGATCGACTCCGCACCGATCATCTCAATATGCGCGTCACCGCTGCTTGAGATGCTCACATCGAGATGCTGTGTGGCCAGACCCTTCATCTTGAGATCACCGGAGCTCGAGAGCGCGATTGAAAAGGTCTTGTTTTCGATTTGCGGAAGATGCGCATCGCCGCTGCTCGAGAGGGCAATCATGTCCAGTTTCTTGACTGTGACGAAATACTTAATCGGCTCTTTCGCCTTGAGGTTAAACTTCCTGCGCGTGTTTATCTTGAGGGTGCCGTCCGTGACTTCGGTCTCGAAATACTCGATCAGGTTATCCTCCGCCTCAATCTCCAGGCCCTCGGTCTTTCCGATCGTGACATAGACCGTACCCATAGTGGCGAGGTGCACGCCCGTGAAGCCGCTCACATCCCGTTTGGCACGCACCACGGAGCCGGTTCCATCGATTCGCTTGGCTTTCCATTCCGCCTGGCCTGTATCGCAGGCGACTAACGCGATCACCATGAACACTATGGCTACCGAAATCAGCAGGGTGCTTTTCATGGTATGCCTCCTTTGTGTGCAGGTGGGGTGAAAGGTGCTTTGGCGCTGAGACGAGCCTACAGGCCGGAGACTTCCGTGTCAAGCAGCGGGATGAGCTTGCGCGTCAGATAGGCGCCGACCACACGGTGGGCATACTGGTTCCAGTGGCCGGTGCGCTGGCTGCCCTTCCAGTAGTGGGGATCAATCCCCTCCGCCGCCAGGCTGTCCAGCCCGGGCGTTGGATCAAAACACTGAACACCGTTGGCAGTGGCGAAGTCCACGAAGGTTTGAGGAAGGCCGTCCCGTATCACTATGATCGAGGTGGCCGCCCCTCCGCGGTTAGTCTCCCCCAACTTCTCCACGACGGCGCGGTTGATGGGCATGCGCTTGGATTTCTCAAGGAGCTCCTTGTCGGGGCCATCATCATCACCCGTCCCACCCTTTGCCAGCCTATAGAACTTGTCGAACACGATCTCGGGACCGCTCCCTCTTACATAGATCTGCTTGGCCTTGCGAAGCAGGGTATAGAGCCCCAACCACCTGAGGTGATCGAGCTTCTTGATTCGCGCGAAGGCCGGACTTTTACGGAAGCTGTTATCGATCCGGAGGGTATCACCCTCGACCTTGAGCCTGGGGCCCACTTCATCGACAGGGTTATTGAGGCTGCCGATACCAACGAAATACATGACATAGTCGGGGGAGTATCTTTCTGCAAAGACCTTGTAGTAGATGTACATCTGTTCGAGATTGATCGCGGGAAAGCCGAAGTTGAGCACCTCCACCTTCCCACCCATAGAGGCGTTGATCCCATCCTCCATGAGCCTCCGGAAATGGTGCCGGTCGAACAGATGGTGCCCGGCCACATAGGAGTCTCCCATGAGAGCGATCCGGGTGACCCCTTGAGGCTTCTCCGGAGGATACCCCGGGCCGAGGTAGCCATACTCGTTGACCTTGCCAAGGCTGAAGCCTTCGTTTACGAATATGATATGGGTATCTTCCTTGAGCCTAAGTCCGAATGCCTCATCGCTCTCGACAATCGAGGGACCGCTGCTTCCCGAGTACCTGAGGAAAGCTTCGTAGAATAGCATGCCGATGGCAAACGCGACTGCCATGCCGACCAGCAATGCAAATCTCTTTCTTACCATCTACCTCACCTTAGAACTGGAAATAGACGAAAGGCATCGGTGGCGCCTGGAACAGATAGACCAGGGTCACCACCCACGTCGCCGCATACAATCCCAGACGGTATGCCGGCCTGACCCGGGCCAGGAAAGCATGGTCCTTGGTCAGGTACTCGAACATGTCGAGTAGGAGCGTCATCGCATAGTAAATAACAACTATCATCACGATCTGCCCGGCATGCTCTCCGGGCACCCAGTAGACGAACTTCCTCAAGATATGCCAGGCCATCCCGAAGCTCTCGGACCTGAAGAACACCAGCCCGAGCAGGAAGAGAACGTGGGTCCCCACCACCTTGGCAATGTACACGATGAGATCAGGCCAATTGGTGTATGCGAACCCCGTGGTCGCCCGCTTTCCCTTCAGCATGAATTTATGGATCGCCAGGAAGGTGCCCTGCAGGAAACCCCAGAAGACGAAGGTCCACTGCGCCCCATGCCAGAGGCCGCAAAGCACCATCGTGAACATCAGGTTGAAATAGGTGCGCTTGATCCCCTTTCGGTTCCCGCCCAGCGAGATGTAGACATAGTCTCTTAGCCAGCTGGAGAGCGATATATGCCACCTCTGCCATAGCTCGGTGATATTAGCGGACATATAGGGCTGCACGAAATTCACCATGATGTGGACACCGAAGAAGCGGGCCGTACCCCTTGCTATGTTGCTGTAGCCTGAGAAATCGGCAT
>JAUXGG010000400.1 GCA_030622265.1 Candidatus Eiseniibacteriota bacterium | reverse complement strand
TCAAGCGAAGTGCGGGCCTTCGCCATTATCTCAGGATCGATGGTCACTTCATAAATCTCTTCATTCAGCGACCGGTAAACATCCTCGAGCCTGATCCTCTTCATGTCGAAGCAGAACTGAGCCCTGCCCGGGGAGTAGAAGTGCTTGTCCGGCAGCTCGTGCGCCATTCTCTCGATGAGACCTTCTTCGGTGGCGATGATGAAGTCGCGTTCATCAGATTCCCCGGCAAACCGGAGCATCCCGCTGGTCGAGAGAACGTGATCGGCCAGGTCGACTACCTCCGGTTCACACTCCGGATGCACCAGCACGATAGCGCCGGGATGAGCCTGGCGGGCGCCCTTGATGTCATCCACCGTGAACTTGGCGTGAACATAGCAGAAGCCGTCGAAGGGAATGATCTCGGTGTTCACCTTTCTTCCCACATAGGAGGCCAGGTTGCGATCGGGGGTGAAGAGCACACGACGGTCCCCGAGACTCTCCACCACCTTTACCGCATTGGCGGACGTGCAGCAGATATCGGTCTCGGCCTTAACGTCAGCGTTGGTGTTTACGTAGGAGCAGACAACGGCGTCCGGGTACTCCTTCTTCAGCTCCAGCAGCTGATCCCGGGTGATCATGTCCGCCATCGGACAGCCTGCATCGGCTCGCGGAATCAGGACCCTGGCCTGGGGGTTCAGGATCTTCGCCGTCTCGGCCATGAACTTCACGCCGCAGAAGACGATCAGGTTCTTATTGACCTCCACCGCCTTCCGGGCCAGCTCCAGAGAGTCGCCGAGGAAGTCCGCGACCTCCTGGACTTCCCGAACCTGGTAATTGTGGACCAGGAGGAGAGCGCCCTTGGCGCGCTTAAGCTCCAGCACCTTCTGCTTCAGGGTTTTCTCAGCCATTGTCCTTCCGCGGCTTGAGCAGCATCTACCTGGGGAAAGCGGACATCGCCCTGAGCTTCTCCACTATGGGTGGAAGCACCTCGATGACCTTGTCGATATCCTGCTCCGTGTTGGCCTTGCCCAGACTGAATCTCAGGCTGCCGTGTGCGATCTCGGCCGGCAGGCCCATCGCCAGCAAGACATGGGATGGCTCGAGTGATCCGGACGTGCAGGCCGATCCCGAGGAAGCAGCTACTCCCTCATGGTCGAGCCTCAGCAGCATGGCTTCCCCTTCAACGAATTTCACACAGATGCTCGTGAGGCTGTAGAGCCTCTTCTCCCTGTGTCCGTTGAGCAGCGTGTCGGTGATCTTCCCGGCAAGCCCGGTCTCCAACCTGTCGCGCAGACCCCTGATCCGCTTCTCGTCCGAGGCCATCTCCATCATCGCGATTTCCGCGGCCTTACCCAGACCCACTATGCCGGCGACATTCTCAGTCCCGCCCCGCTTGCCCCACTCCTGGTGACCGCCGTGCACGCAGGGATCCAGCTTCGTACCCTTCCTGATGTAGAGCACGCCGGTACCCTTGGGCCCGTAAATCTTGTGCGCCGAGAGCGAGAGCAGGTCTATTCCCATCTTCTCCACATCCACGGGCATCTTCCCGAAGGTCTGGACCGCGTCCGTGTGGAAGACCACGCCCCGCTCGTGGGCAATGGCGGCAATCTCCTCTATGGGCTGAATCGTGCCCACTTCGTTGTTGGCATGCATTATGGAGACGATAATGGTATCGTCCCGAATCGACTTCCTGACCCCGTCCGGATCTACAAGGCCGTCGGATCCCACGGGGAGATAGGTGGCTTCAAAACCCTGCTTCTCCAGCCAGCCGACCACCTTCAGCACCGCGGGATGCTCGATCCGGGATGTGACTATGTGGCCGTTGCCCCGGTTAAGGGCTACACCCTTTATTGATGTGTTGTCGGATTCGGTGCCGCCGCTGGTAAAGATGATTTCCCTGGGCTTCGCCCCCAGGAGACCCGCGATCTTCTCCCGGGCATCCTCCACTGCCCATCTCACATCCTGGCCGGCCCTGTACACCGATGAGGGATTCCCGAACTGCTCGGTCAGGAAGGGCTTCATGGCCTCGAAGACGCGTGGATCGACAGGCGTGGTTGCGCTGTGATCCAGATAGATCATCTCCAAGTCCCCAGGCAGGGGCCGCCCTCAGAGACAGCCAACTCCGCCACCGAGGTTGTCTTGAGGATATCCTCAAGCGAGTCATAAACACGCTTCCAGACTACTCCGGCAGAGCACTTGCCGATACGCTCGCAATTCGGCGGGCTCGCGACGCAGGGCACCAGCACCAGTGAGACGTCAAGCGCCTGGTAGATGTCGAACAGGGTTATGTCCTCAGGGTTCATTGCCAGGGTGTACCCGCCGTGGATGCCCGGGTGCCCCTTGACAATACCCGCTCTCTGCAGCCGGTTCATCAGCTGCTTCACATACTTGGCAGACAGTTCCTGAGCCTTCGCCAGGTCTTTCACCGGCGTGGGAGAAGACTGGTCCCGCCCAGCAAGCTCCACCACTGACCGTACCGCATAACGGATCTTAGTAGGTAGCTTCATCGCTAATCATCTCCAGATCTTACGTTCCCAATCACTCATAATATACAGGACACATCTTGGACCATCAAGCAATCATACTCCAAGAAATTCCGGGGATACAATAGAATTCACCAAAATGGGGTCAGGTACCGGATTGTGAATTCACAATCCGGTACCTGACCCCATTTTGGTGAATTCTATTGTA
>JAUXGG010000105.1 GCA_030622265.1 Candidatus Eiseniibacteriota bacterium | reverse complement strand
TTCTTGAAAATGCCGAAGGAGAGAAGGTCGGGATCACCGATGTGAAGATGCTCCCGCCCAAGCATGGGGCCGCCCACCTTGTGGCGGCAACCGTAGACCGTGACTTCGACGTGAGGGGCGGGGCTCTTGCCGATTACACGATCAGCATCGAAGGGTTTAAGTCCGCTGGGCTGTCCGTGAGAGGGATAATGGATACGCCCGAATACTATTCGGAAGAAGAAATGGGTGCGGTCTATTCCCCGGAGGAGACCGTCTTTCGAGTATTCGCCCCCACGGCGACCTCATTGAGACTCAGCATCTATGATGTGCCCGAAGGCGGCGAGCCCGATGTTAAGGAGATGACATATACCGATAAGGGTATCTGGGAGTTCACGGTCGCTGGCGACCTTAACGGCACGTACTACACCTTGAGGGCCGATGGGCCGGACCCTCGCTTTGCGGATGTGAAACGCGATGTCATAGATCCCTACTCGCGCTGCAACACCGCCCACAATGGCCGTGGCATGGTGATCAAGGACGAGACCCCGATCGGGCCCGCTCCGGTCTTTGACCGCAGCGAAGTGATAATATATGAATTACACATCAGGGATTTCACGATATCCTCCAATTCAGGTATCACCAACAAGGGCATGTACCTGGGATTCACCGAGACCGGAACAACCATGCCCGAGCATCCTGAGATCCTCACAGGCATCGATCACCTCGAGGAGCTGGGTGTCAACACGGTCCAGATCATGCCGATTCAGGACTTCGAGAACGATGAGTCCAACGATGGGTACAACTGGGGATACATGCCGGTACACTTCAACTCCCCCGACGGCTGGTTCGCAACCAAGACCGGTGATGCCACGCGGGTAAAGGAATTTAAGCTCCTTGTGGACGCGCTCCACAAGAAGGGCATGAAAGTGATCATGGATGTGGTCTACAACCACACGGCCGAGTACAGGCCGCAGAGAATATACAGCTTCGAGGGTCTTGTTCCCGGCTACTACTACCGCATGAGGGAGGACGGCTCTTACTACAATGGCTCGGGCACCGGCAACGAGACCCGGAGCGAAGCTCCCATGATGAGGAAGTTCATCGTGGAGTCATGCAAGTACTGGGTGGAGGAATATGATGTCGACGGGTTCAGGTTTGATCTCATGGGCCTCCACGACCTCAAGACGATGGTGGAGATCGTGGAGACCTGCAGGGAAATAAAACCCGACATCGTTATCCACGGCGAGCCCTGGACTGGTGGAGAGACACCGATTATGCCGACCGTAAAGGGAGCCCAGAAGGGCAAGGGATTCGCGGTCTTCGGAGACCATTTCAGGGATGCCATCAAGGGTGGCGTGTTTGATGTGAGCAAGGGTTATGTACAGGCGGGGATCAGTATCGACAAGATCAAGCGGGGCATCGAAGGCAGCATCAACGACTTCACCGAGAGCCCCCTTGAGGCCCTGAACTACGTCGCAAGCCACGACAACCACACCTTCTGGGACAGGCTGATCGTAACCACCCGGAACGACGCAATGGTCGACGATGATGACAGGAAACGCATGAACAGGCTCGGTGCTGTCCTGGTGATGACCTCCCAGGGGATCCCGTTCATGCACAGCGGGCAGGAGATGCTCCGCACCAAGCGAGGCAACAGCAACAGCTATAACCAGCCGGATGCCATCAACATGATCAACTGGGACTTGAAGCGCACCAATATGGACATCTTCGAGTATTACAAGGGCCTCATTGCTCTGCGTAAGGCCCATCCCATGTTCAAGATGGCGACCAGGCAGGATGTTAAGGCGAATCTTAAGTTCCTGGACGATCAACCGGGTATCACTGTGCCCGGCCGGTGCGTGGCCTACAATCTCACCAAGGGCAACTCCGGCGATTCATGGAATGAAGTGCTGGTTATGTTCAACTCGAATCCAAATGCGGTGACCTTCACGATTCCCGATGGTGACTGGACGGTCGTGGTCGATGATGACGAGGCCGGAACCGGACCGGTCACGACCGGGGAGAGCTCGGTATCGGGCGGCAAAGTCGAGGTTGCCGGCATAAGTGCCAAGGTGTTGTACAGGTAGTTTCATGGAGCGGCCTTCGGGCCGCCTTCTTCTCACGGGAGGTGAGAAGTGATGCAGGGTGGTGCAAGTCCCAGACAGGGAAAGCGCCGCGGCGGGAAGGCCGGCGGCAAGAAAAAGAAGCGCCGCGGTGGCGGCGGCGCTGGCAAGGGTCCGGGTCAAAGGACGGGTCCGGGCCAGAGGACGGGTCCGGGTCAAAGGACGGGTCCGGGTCAGAGAATGGGTCCAGGCCAGGGTCAGGCCCAGAGAATGGGTCCGCCCAGGAGAAGGCCCAAGGGCTACTGTGAGTGTCCCGCTTGCGGAACCAAGGTGGCTATTTATACCGAGGTTCCCTGTTACATCATGAACTGCGCGAAGTGCGGCAGTACCATGAAGCGGAGCGGAAGCAGCAAGTCCCCTCAAGAGATCCTGCCGCAGTAGGCTCACATCAGATCACGGGTGGCGCCGGCTATTCTGAGATGATGCCATGCCACTGGCGCCACCTTCCTGTGGTGTTCATTGTTGGGAGTCCCGTGACACCACGCTTATGCTATGTGCCGAAGCCCCTTAATATTTTTCTAGTCTATCGGTGTATTCCGGTTCCACCAATGTCCCGGATGGGATTGTCATCCCGGATAGAAAGGGAGGTTTTTCAAGATGAAGAAGTTCCACCTGGTAGCCGCGGCCCTGCTCGCCGCACTCGTGCTATGCCATGTCACTCCGGTTGTCTGTGAGGAAGAGAAACCGCTGCCGCTCGGATGGGACAATGAGCTGCTGGCCTACCTTAACCTTAACCAGGCCTCCTTCGACAACTGGTCGGCGGGTGGCGAGAATACGATGGGATGGCAGACCGGACTCACCGGGATATTCACCAATTACGCGCCCAGGCGGGAGTGGGTCAATCCGCTGAGGCTCACCTATGGCATGCAGAAGACCGGTGATCAGGAGGCCATCAAGTCGATCGATGAGATAAGGCTGGGAAGTGTCTATAACTACACAGCCAACTACCACGTGGATCCCTATGTGGCCTTGAGATTCGAGAGCCAGTTCGCCAAGGGGTATGCTTACTCAGATTCAGACAAGGTTGAGGTATCCAATTTCATGGATCCCGGCTATTTCACGGAGAGTTTGGGAATCGGCAGGACTTTCCTTGAGAAGATCATAAGGTCCCGGATGGGCCTGGCTTTCAAGCAGACCGTAACCGACAAGTTCCCGATCCCGTACGCGGATGATCCCGAAACCGAGAAGATTGAGAAGGTCAGGAACAAGGTGGGACTCGAGTGGGTCACCAATCTGGACTGGCAGATCTCGGAGAGCCTTCGCTACATATCGCTGGTCGATGTCTTCTCCGACATGAAGGCGTCCAATCAGATCGACGTGCGCTGGGACAATCTGCTTGCGGCCAAGGTGGCCAGCTTTGTCACGGTGGCCCTGGACTTCAGGCTGTTCTATGACCGCGACATCTCGACCAGGCGCCAGCTGAACCAGGCCCTCTCAATCGGTTTTACCTATACCCTGGCCGAAGCCAAGTACAAGGATGACGAGTAGCCAGGGGGATCGCATCGCAAATTCACCAGATTGGGGTCAGGTACCGGGTTGTGAATTCACAACCCGGTACCTGACCCCAGGATTGTGAAAAGTCGGTTAGGCGTGGCTGTTGTGCGGTCTGTAGACCTCGAGAAATGCGAGCACGATCGAGGCGATGACGGGGCCGAGCACCAGGCCCAGGAGCCCGAATACCTTTATTCCCCCGATGATGCTGAAGAGAAGCAACATGGTCGGTATCTTGGTACGGTTGCCTATGATCAGGGGGCGTATCAGATTATCGGACTGACTCACGATGACAATCCCCACGGCGAGGAGGACGATACCGCGCACATAGCTGCCCGAGACAATGAGGATCGTCGCGGTCGGCAGGTAAATGAACCAGGGTCCCACGACGGGGAGGAGCGAGAGCAGCGCCATCATGGCTCCCCAGAAGATCGGGGAGGGCAGGCCCAGCGCCCAGAACAGGATCCCTCCGAGCGCGCCCTGGATACCGGCCACGAGCACCCCGCCATAGATGGATGCCCTGATGACCTCTGTGAGCCTTACGGTGAGATTATCCTTGAAGGTCTCCGACATGGGCAGGAGCTCCTTGAGCCTTATCAGGAGGCGGTCTCCGTCCCTGAAGAAGAAAAACATGGAAAGCATCGACAGCGAGAAGTTGAAAATGGCCAGTGAGATATTGCCGACGATGTTCGAGAGCTGTCCCAGCAGGAACTCAGACAGGCGCTGGAGGTTGGCAGAGATCATGAGCTCAATATCAAGGCCGGAGACGTCCACGAAGGGGCCGAGGGTCTCCTTGATCTTCTCGTTCCATCCAAAGGCCTCGGGTTTAAATACGAAATCGAGCTGCCCCGCCTCCACGGCCTCCGTGAACTTAGGTGTAACATTCACGACCTCTCCGATCAGTCCGATGCTTAGGAAGACTGCGGGAACGCCGATCACGGCCACCACGATTATGGACATGATGAGAGCCCTGATATTCTTCTTCTTGAGCTTCCGGCCGATCCTCGCGTTCAGCGGATAGAAGACGCCGGCGAAGACGGCGCCCCAGATCATCGGCTTAAGGAATGGACTGAAGATGATGTAAAACAGGTAGGTCACCACGATGACTACTGCGGCAAAGACTATGGTTCCGACGTGTTCTCTCTTCATGATCTCCCTATCAGGGCAAAGCCTACACAAAGGGCAGCCGGGACACAACAAAGAATTGACGTGTCACCATAGTCGCCAATTAGGTATTGTGTCCCTGTAATCCGTGTCCTATGATTCCCCCGGACGTCGAGGAGGCCGCAAGATGCTCAGGATAGGGCTGGCACAGATCAATCCCACAGTCGGTGACATCAAGGGGAACACCCGCAGGATAATCCGGTGGCTCGAGAAGGCCCGGAAGCAGGACGTCGACATCGTGGCCTTTCCCGAACTGGCGATTTCCGGCTACCCCGCCGAAGACCTTCTCCTGAGAAAGCGTTTCCTCGATGACTGTGAAGCCGCGGTGCAGCTTATCACCGGGAGCGTGGGACGGATGGTCGCAGTGATCGGCTATCCCCGCGTCCAAGGCAGGGTGCTCCACAATTCCGCGGCGGTGATTTACAAGAACAGGCTGATCTCGACCTGCAGCAAGATCCACCTTCCCAACTACGGCGTTTTCGATGAGAAGCGCTATTTCTCGCCGGGCAAGAACGCCTGCGTGCTCGCGCTGGGGGGTGCCAGGATCGGCCTCAGCATATGTGAGGACATATGGTACAAGGACGTTGTGGCGGCACAGGTCAACCGGGCCGGGGCCGGCCTGATTCTCAATATATCGTGCTCCCCTTACCAGATAGGCAAGGGCGCCGAGCGGGAAGCTCTGATGGTGGAGAGAGCGATGGAGAACAAGGCCTATGTCGCATATCTCAATCTGGTCGGGGGCCAGGACGAGCTCGTCTTCGATGGGCATAGCGTGATCATCGACCCGGCCGGGGGTGTGATCGCCCGGGCAAGACAGTTCTCAGAGGACCTCATAGTCGCAGATCTGGACGAGAAGCTGCTCCGGCATCCGGTCCGCAGCAAGAGCGCAGCCCGGGCCCCGGGAGTTTCGGTTCGAACAGTCAAGATCGCCGCCAGGCCCAAGGCCCGCAAGAAGAGGTTGGTCCCCCGCCTTGGAAGACCTGTGGGCCGGCTCGAGGAGATCTACCGGGCGATGGAGGACGGGACGGGCAAACTCAGGGAGGACCCCCTGGCCGAATGCATTCGCCAAAACCGTACGGTACCTTCACCGGAGTGGTGCTCACTCTTTCACCGAGGGGGCACGGAATTCGCAGTTCGGGACTCGGCTTCGCCCATTCGCAACAACCAGGGAGATGTGCTCGGCGCTATCTTGATAGTCAAGGATATCACCCACATCCGTGGACTCGAAAGGGAAATGGCCTTCCAGGCCTCGCACGACACACTGACCGGGTTGCTCAATAGGCGGGAATTCGAATCCAGGGTCGGCGAGGCCTTGGCCAACGCCACCTTCACCGGACGGAACCACGCATTGTGTTACCTCGACCTCGACGCCTTCAAGGTCGTCAACGATACCTGTGGACACTCGGTCGGGGACCAAATGCTGCAGCAGCTCTCTGCAGTCCTTGAGGCAACAGCGCGAGGCACGGACATCCTGGCCCGAATCGGCGGCGACGAATTCGGGCTTCTCTTGACCGACTGCACCATGGACGAGGCGGAGGGACGTGCCGAAGCATTCCTCCAGACTGTCAGGGACTATCG
>JAUXGG010000416.1 GCA_030622265.1 Candidatus Eiseniibacteriota bacterium | reverse complement strand
GAAGAACTCCCGGTCATAGAGCTCCCCGGTCCCATAACCGGGATTGCCGGGCCAGTACCACCCGTAGCGGGAATTCCCCACGAAGAAGCCGCCGCCGTTCTCGGACTGGATAAAGGCTCTCCCGAAGCAGCCCATGGGGTTTTCGAAGTTGCCGGGAAGGCATGCGACGGTATAGAAGATCGAGTAGCGCGGCGCATTGGTGAGTGATGCCATGTCATCGCTGACCAGCGTATTGGGTCCGATCGAGAGCAGGTTGGCATTGCCGTGGCCGATATGGTTTACGATGCCCGTGCCGGCATTGAGCTCGTTCATGACAGCGGTCTTGTTGAGGTTGCCGCTGGACTGGTAGAGCTTGTTTATGGGATCGAACCTCGCCGGTACCGATTCGGAATCGATCATGTTCTTGGAAATTGCGCAGTCGGTGCTCGCATCGGCGTATTCCGCCAGGAAGAGCATCTCGAGCTGGTAGTCAGCCGGGATGCTGTAGCAGCCTTCGTAAGTCAGGATCTTATCGGCGATAATCTGGGCCTGTATCCCCGTGTTGCCTGGCAGCCTCCCTATGAACACGTCGGGGTTAAGATCGACATCGTCGCCGGTCTCGCCCCAGGTGCCGTCATCATCGAGGTTCCAGTCGCCGTCCATGTCGGCGAAGTAGAGATCGCAGGGGATACCGGTATCCACAGTACCCCCTACCTTGCAGTAGCATCCCCTGATCCTCGCCTTGGGCGCGGCCAGGGTCATGGCCACCCATGCCGTCCCTTCATTCAGATAGTAGTCCTTTATGCAGTTTCTCAGTTTCTCCTGGTCGTCTCTTCCCGGGTAGGTCGCGTAAACATCCTGGACCGTGACCATGGCGGCGGGAACACCCTTCCGGGTCTTCCAGTCCACGAGCGCCTGGTACTCATCCTGGTGGTTCTCGTGGCAGAGGATCAGGTACTCGATGGCAACGCCGGGATCCAGGGTTCCCATGACGGCGGGAAAGTCGAATTCGATATCCTCCGAGTTAGCGACGAGCCCCGACACAAGGTCGTTTCTGAGCTTCCTCACCGCGGCCGTCTCCCTGGGCACGGCGGGTTCAGAATCCGCGTTCTCAAACTCGATCTCGAAGGTGATCTCCTCATTGAGGACGGCACGCTGCTCCTGCGGGATGTATTGCACCGGAAAAACCTGGAGACTCGTGACCTTCCGGCCCGCGATGCTTCCCGTGCTTGAGAGCACGACCGGTGATGCCGGATAGGGGTCCGCCCCGTCATAGATCCGCTCGTCGGGAAGGACGGGCTCCGGGATCGTCTCTACGGAGTAAGGTATCTCGTTCTGGCCGGGGAGAAGCATATAGCCACCCGCGAGCACCGTCTGCTCGGTCGAGAGTACCCTCACGCTCTTCACCCTGCTCCCGCGCGGGACATAGACCTGAACCCCCTTGACCGGCAGGCTCGGGTGTCCGGGTATGCGGGTCAAGCTCAAGTCCCCGACCTTGATGAGATCGTAGGATTCACCCCCTAGAAGATACTGTCTGACCTCAAGGTCCTGCTGCTGGAAGCGCAGGGTGAAGCTCCTGACATCGCTTCCGGCATAGGTTGTCGAGACAGCAAAAAGGCATAAAAAAACAAAGAAACCCAAAGCTGTTCTTGACCGCATTGTCACCGTCCTTCGCTGCATAAGAGCCGGGTTGTTATCTGGCCAGCACTCTACTATATATGATATACCAAAACGCCCCCCGAGGTCAAGGAATTAGGCTGCTCTTGGGGTCTACCCGCCCATTAAGGAGTTGACTGGGAGCTGCCATGCACATTAGGATTATCGCGATCTCGGACGGATAACGTATGAAAAAGGCTGTATCCAAGATATTTGCTAATGACATCCTTCTGACCGGGCTAGTTTCCGGGCTTATCTACTATGCCCTGAGCCTGGTGCTTTTTTTCCCGTCGGAGCAGCTCCGCCTGATGGCCGGCGGGTTCCTTAAGCTCAACCTCTTTGTCTACAGCTTCTGTGTATGGTTTGTGGGGTTCACGCTTCTTTCCGCCGTGCTCTATCTCATCACGATGCCGCTCGGCGGGGGTGCCTCCCGGCGCGGACGCTACATCCTCAGGCGCTTCATCGTCTACTTCATACTTGCCCTCTTAATCGTGGTTGGCCACGCGGTCTGGATGGGATACTCAAGGATGCCACCGCTTCTTCCCGGCCACATTAAGGTTCATGGGCTGCGCTCGTCCGTCGTGATCAGTGTCGTGATAGCCTTTCTCGGAGCGCTGATCCTGAGTTTGATAAGTGGCCTCGCCGTGCGCAGGTCGCGCGGGAGATCCGGATCGCTGATCGCCTTCTTCTTCGCATGTCTTCTCTATGTGGTGGTGATCAATCTCCCGGCGGATTATGCGCGGCTTGGTGGTGAACGGGAGGGAGCGCCCGCCAGGCCGCCGCGGTTTGTCGTCTTCGGTGTCGACGCAGGTTCCTGGAACGTGATCCTGCCCTTGATCGAGCAGGGCGACCTTCCGGCCTTCAAGCGCATGATGGAAGAGGGTACATACGGTTACTTCGACTGCTATGGCCCTCAGTTCACGCCTCCATCCTGG
>JAUXGG010000294.1 GCA_030622265.1 Candidatus Eiseniibacteriota bacterium | reverse complement strand
GGCTGCAATCTTAAGGAAATCAGATCTCTCTCTGGTCATTGCCGGGACCAACAATGAGAGGGAGAATCCCATGTGGCATGGGGAGACTCACACCATCAAGCTGCTGTATGAGATGCCCGCTTCGGAGCGGCCGCGCCCCGGGGACTGCATTTTCCTGTCAACCCATGAGCCGTGCACGCTATGTCTTTCGGCGATCACCTGGTCCGGCTACGACAACTTCTTCTATCTTTTTACCCATGAGGATTCACGTGACTCCTTCAATATCCCGCATGATCTTAAGATTCTCAAAGAGGTCTTCAAGCTTGGTCCGGGGGAGTATGCGCAGGAGAATCTCTACTGGAAGAGCTTCCATCTTATGAAGCTGATTGAAAGTTGCAACGACGCTGCCCGGAAGGGTTTCTTGGCGCGCATTGAGAAGATCGAGAAGACCTATGCGGGGATGTCCGACATTTACCAGGAGAACAAAAGCGACATGGAGATCCCCCTGAAATAGGACCATCGGCCGCAGGTTCTCCTACGCCGGCCGCGTTGCGCTTGGGGCGTGAGAGCCGGTGAAAGATGTGGCCCGGCGGCGGGCTGGTTGACATAGTCATCACCTGGAGATTATTATGGCAATGGTGCCCCGAGGAATTCGGCACATCTTATCCGGGCAACGATCGTTGGCCGGAATTCCGCCTGGAAGGGCTGCCCGGGTTCTGCTTGTACTAACCCTGCTCACACTGCCGCTGGGCGCGGCAACAGTGTCCACCTCAACCTCGCGGCTGGCTGACCTTCAATGCTACCTGGTGCAGATGCACCTCCATGGCCACTCCAATCACAACGGGAATATTCTCCCCGCGTCGATGGAATCCCAGTTCGCGGAGGCGCGCAGACACGGGTTTGATGTGCTCTGGTGGACCGACCATGAGATGCTCTTCAAGGGTTTTGAGAACGATATAGTAGTTGACCTTGAGCGGGCCGCCTTCAATTCGGATTCAAGTCTGGTTGTCTTCTCGAACAAAGGTACACGCGGCCTGACCAGGCTCGCCGTCGAGACTTCACCGGTGGGAACTCATCTGGATCTGGTGGATGGCGGCATGGAGATCCGGGTTGAATCGAAACCGGGTGTCCGGGAGCCGAGTAGGCTCACGCTGTCTCTGGCTTCCGAACGTGGCAAGGTCCATCTGATAGGTTTCTGCCGCCCCGTCACAAGCGGGCTCAGACTTCGGAGCCGGAGCCGGGTGCGGGGCCTTGGTGAGGATACCCGCGTGAGGTTTCTCTTCGGCTTTTCATGGCACCCTGGGGGCCGGCACCATGCGATCATCGATTTGGTGCCGGGCGAGGGAAGCGGTTACCGGGTGATCAATGACACAACAGTGGTACAGGAGATCCCGATAGGAGATAAGTTCGCGGATATCGAGATTGATCTTGAAGCGGCCCTCGCCTCCCTTCCTAACGGTGATGACAATACTCTGAGTTCGTGCAGTATCGAAATAGCTGCCAGGAACGGTAAGCGCATCGATATGGTGATCGAGAGCCTCAGGATCATAAGCACAAAGCCCGAGGGCGAGAACCAGTTCGGCGTGGTACAGAAGCTTGCGCGCCGGTATGAGGAGACTCATGGAGTCAGGCAATACATCGGTGTGGAAGTCGGGCAGCTGCATACGCCGAGGGAACCCCATATGAATGCATTCCTGCCCACTAGCAGCATGAGTTATGAATACTCCTACATAAGGGATGGTGTTACGCGGGAGGAATGGATACAGACCGTCCACAGCGCGGGCGGCATTGTGTGCGCCAATCATCCCTTCGGTGCGGCGTTGCGAAAGAAGCACCTGAGTTCGGAGCGTATCCCGTCCGGCGTTTCCGCGCGCGAGCTCTCTGGTAAGAGGGGACTGGTAAATGAAAATTTCTTCCGGAGGGTGGCCGAGCCTATAGTCCACGGCGGAGCCTGGGGTGCAGACCTGCTCGAAGTCGGCTATCTGCTCCGGGGGCCGGGTTCCCTCAGCGATCACCTGAGGCTCTGGGATCTCGCCCTCGCTAACGGGGTCGCGCTTGTCGGCATCGGCACCAGCGACAGCCATGGGGGCATATGGGGTCCTGACATGGAACCCAATCCATTTGCCAGCTGGGTATGGTCACAGAGTAACAGCTCCGGTGACTTGCTGGAATCCATGCGCTCGGGCCGAGTAGTCTTCGGCGATCCGTTCCTCTGGAAGTCCAGGCTCGTATTCGGGGTGGGAGACGCGCTCATGGGCGATACCCTGTTCGTTGACGAGGGTGTTGAGGCCACTGGCTGGATCTACATGGAACCGAGGCAAGAGGATATCAAGATCCGCCTGGTCCAGGTGGAGATCCAGGAGACGGAAGAGCCGAACGTGATCAGGCTGGAAGATGTGGAGAACACAAGAGCCGGCTTCACCATAATGGCAGATAGGCCATGCTTCGCGCGCATCGAGGTATACGATGAGAATAATGCTCCGCTTGCCTTCACCAATCCTGTCTATCTGATCCCGCGCTGACCGCTTAACTTCTGGAACAAATGGAAAAGGGGCTCACGATGTGCGGCCCCTGTTGTATTAAAGATCATAGGAAGTGAACTGCGGGGTATAACCGAAAGTTGTGGGCGGGATAAAGAAGAGGGGTATCCTTCCTGTAAGGACAAAACCCTACCAGCACCCGGCCTCGCCTTGTAAATCCCGGGTCATGCTGATAGAATCACGCTGAATCGAGGCGCACCGTCTGCACGGGTGCCTCGCCGCCCAATCATCACAACTGGAAACTCAAAATGAGGTTCGATTATGAGTGACGAGAAAAGCTTCTTCCTGACGGATGCGCAGCTCAAATACGAAATCGAGAAGTGCGAGAACTGTGAGGAGAAGCCCTGCAGGGACGCCTGTCCATCCGGGGTCTCCCCGATGGATTTCATTCTGGCGTGCAAGGTGGGTCTCCCGTCGGATTACAGGCGGGCGGCAGCCAGAATCATGTCGGCGAATCCCCTGGGCGGAATTTGCGGCATCACCTGCCCCGACAGACTATGCATGGCGGCTTGTGTCTACAAGGACCTCAATGCTCCCGTGAAGATCCCGTCGGTCCAGGCAACCATAATCCAGAAGGCCAAGGACCTGGGGGTCATGCCTTCGTTCGCCAAGACCGGGAAGAAGGGGAAGAAGGTGGCTCTTATCGGGGCGGGCCCCGCGGGACTGGGGGCTGCTGCCTCTCTGGCAAGGCTGGGCTACTCGGTGACCATCTTCGAGGAAAAGGACCGGGCGGGCGGCATGTGCCATCTCATACCGGAGAGCCGGCTGCCCAGGGACGTGGTTAAGTCAGACATTGAATTCCTGCTTTCGCTGGGGGATATGACCCTCAAGGCAGGGGAAGCGGCGCCGGGCCCGGAGGAGCTCCTGGGGCAGGGCTTTGCCGCAGTCGGGGTTTGTGTCGGGCTCGATACCCCGATCGGCCTGGGACTCGAGAATGAAGACCTTGCCGTAGGGGGCCTCACCTATCTGGAGAATCCTGCGGCATACCCCATGACCGGGCGGGTGGCGGTGGTGGGAGGTGGAGCGAGCGCCCTGGATTGCGCGACCACCGCGGTGGAGCGGGGCGCCGGCCGGGTCGAGCTCATAGCGCTTGAGAAACTGAGCGAG
>JAUXGG010000084.1 GCA_030622265.1 Candidatus Eiseniibacteriota bacterium | reverse complement strand
CTTGGCTTCCACCATGTGACTCAAGTCGCCGGCCGCGACTTTCTCAGTCGCCGCGACGAGGCGCTTGATCGGTATCGCAACGGCCCGGGCCATGCCGTAGACGGCGAAAATCGAGGCTGACCCGATAATGGCGGCAAGAATCGCGACGATCAGTCTCAGTTGTGCCATCATGCTCTGCATGCCCAGCAGGGAGACGCCGACAACCGCCTTTCCTATCTCCTCGATCTCGCCTTCGTTCCCTTGGGTGTAGGGACTGGACAGGTTGTTCATATCGTCACCCGGAAGCAGGAGCTCCTCCCTCGAGATATCCTGCTTGATCCTCTCGACCGGCATGATGAAATGCACGAGGTAGTCCTGGGCTTCCTGCCCCTGACTCTGCATGTCGGCGTCGCTGACAAAGCCCGTGACGTCTTCGGGGATCTCGATCACCTTGCCCACTCTTGCAGAGAGGCTATGTCCCAGAATCGTCCCGTCCTTGTCGATGATCATCGCGTAGACGATATCATCCTCTGACCGGGCGATACCCGAGGCGAGTTCGCTTAATCCCGAGATGTCCCGGGTGAGAACGCCGAGGGTGCTGTTGAAGGCCAGGTTGGACGCAAGACTCCGGGCCCTCTTGAAGAGCTCGGCCTCGATGATCGCCCGCTCGCGATGAATGAAGAACCAGGAAAATGTCAGCACGATCGCTGTAATGACCGCGGCGACCAGGAGCAGAAACCTGCCCTGTATGCCGAGGCCCGAGCGTGCCAGCAACCCCAGCCAGAAGGGGAGGCGGCTATCTCTTGATTTGGCACCTGGAAATGTGGCCATATCGATCCTAGGAGTTAGACAGGGTACAAAACCATGCTCCTAGGTTCTATCGGCAGGAAGGAAGACCACTTTAAGCCTGTAGCGCGCTGTCTAAAGGTAGAAATAGAAGCGGACGACGGTGGTTGTCATCACCTTGGACGGATTGGTCCCAAAGTTGAAATTGAGCTCGCTGCTTATGCCCAGACGCCTCATAATGACATATTCCACGCCACCGGCGGCCTCGACCGTGCCCGAAACCTCGGATGAGCCGTTTCCCAGCATGGTCAGGATAAACCTCCCGGCAATGTACGGCGTAAGCTTGGAGGCCGGGATGACGTCGTATATGAAGCCGGCGCCGATATCCATCTTAGTGAAATCGCAGTCGTTGCCATCACTCCCATTACTGCAGTCGTCGGAGCGGTGTTCGAGCCCGAAGATGATCTCGGCTCCCAGGTCCTCTGTAATACCGAGCCTGCCCAGCCACCTGTGAGGTTCGGTGATTTCTCCCCCGAATCCGTACCACTTCACGAAATTATCCTCTTCAGCCTGAACGGGAAAGGACATGACCACGATAGCCAGCACAGCGAAAAGAAGTAAGCCGATCTCATTCATCCTTGACATTCTCATTACCTCCTGGCAGGGCAAAATCTTGGTCTCGACGGTCCGGCAGCTGTGCCGGCCACTTTACCTTAGACGGTCAGGCATGCCGGAAATGGGCGGTGCCGCCACCGATCCGGCTTTACCTCCTCACTTCCTTCCTCCACGCCTCTATTGCAGACAATGAGAGAGAAAAGCCTATGGTCTTTTCATCCATATCGGAGCTTCCCCGCGCTTCCTTCCGGCCAAACTCGAGCGTCGCGGATAACCCGGCGCGGTCCGATCCCATACGGATATATGTCCCGATGCTGATCACCTGCTGGATGATGTCTCCGGTGAGTTGGCTGTCCCAGTCGATGGGTTGCCTGAAGTAGCCCAGACAGAGAGGGAACCTGGAAGCTTCCCACAGATGGTCACCCCGGTACTCCAGACCGGCGGCCCATCTCTCGGACCGCTTCTCGGAGATCGGCTCGCCGTCGACCTCGAGCATCGACCACGGGCTCCTGTCATAATCCACCTCGAGCACCAATGGCGCGACAGGCCTTGCCCACACGCCGATCTTGAATGATGGTTCGGCCGATACTTTGGTGTCTTCATTCGACCAGACGCCGCTGTATTTGCTATCCCTTTCCAGGGTGCCGCTCAAGTCGGTCTTGCTCCTGTAGAGTCCCGCGAGGCGCACCCTGTCGAGATCAAGCATCATTCCGGCCGCGAACGATGCGCCGCTTGCGGAGAGATCGATCGCATCCTCGGCATCGGATAAGTCATCGGAGCGGAAATCGACAGAGGTCGTCCACTTGGCGTCGAAGGCCGAATAGATGAAGCCCCCCGTGAGGATCAGCCGGTCAAAGATCGTGGTTGAAACATAAAGGGGAACGGCCTGGGCGGATACTTCCTTCCGGTAATCCGCGTCGTAGACTTCATCCACATAGGCGACACCGGTATCTGCCAGGCTGAGCCGGCCGGCTCTTTCGAGGAATATCCCGGTCAGGAAGGAGAAGCCCTTGATCGGCACCGTGACCGAGAGTGTGGGGAAGATGCTGCTGGTGGTGTATTTCTCTTCGTCGAAGTTCTTGGTCTGGGTGCCGCCATGGACAAAGCCAATTGTCAGGATGACCTTGTCCGTGAGGGCGGATGCATAGGGGTTCATGACCCCCACCGACAGAGGATCATTCGTTGCGGCTACGGCGCCGCCGAGGCAGCGGGAGCCGCCGGTTACGGGGACCACATCCTGCCCGGTGCCCTTGAAATTGAATATCGAATCGGCCGAGGCGATCCCGGCGGACAGGATGACCGCAAGTACTACAACCACGGGCACAGTGGTCACAAGAGCAGCTGTCAATATCCGGTTCATGGTCCCTCGTCCTCTGGATAGGGTGGCTGTGGGGGAAGCACATATTCAACCCTGAGTATCGGAACAAGGTTCGTGTCGGGGCATGAGTGTGAGAAAAATCTCACGAAGTCCAGATCAAATCTCTCATCAGGTGAGTTCAGCGCCAATCCGTAGTTGGACTGTTTCCCGGCCACGACGTCCTGTAAGATCGCGGTGATATCCATCTCGATTTTCTCACCGCCTGAGAGCTCTTCTGGAATAAGAGTGGCAAGCCCGGCTCCTAACGCCCCGATCCTGGTGTCGAATCCCGACCAGGTGGCGTCCAGCACGGCATGGCACTCGACTCCCATCGAGTCAAACGATGATTGCTCGAGGTCGGGTGAGATAACGAGGACCGACCTCGCAAGCGTTGAACCCTCCGGGATGTCCGAAAGGTCGAACTTGACGAAGCCGTGGGAGGCAAAGCCGTTCCCGCATAACACGGATGATGTATCAGAGGGGAAGGGCGTGACCAGTGTGTCTGCAAAAACATCCTCACCCGCGATCGATACGGCGCGCTGGTCTTCCCCGGCCGTGTCAACATAGGCGAATCTCAAGGCCGGCCGGAAGTCATACTGGGTTGAATCATCCACAACCCTGAGCAGCACCTCTCGTGTTGCGAACTCGGCAATCGCCTGGGAAGCGCCGGGGTTCTCATCGATCTTTATGGCCAGTCCGTAGTTTGGACTCTCCTCGTTCATCCAGGATACCGCGAGTTCGGTTATGTCCACGAACACCGAGTCTCCCGACTCGAGCGGAGAGGGGAAGCTCGCGACCGGTGATGCGCTTATGCCGGGCATGTTCCCCCAGTAGATCTCCTTCTGTTCGAGAGTGTCGGTAAGCGTGTGAATATCAAAGGTGATGGCCCCCGCGTCGCCCTCAACCCTGGTGACGTAAAGATAGAGCAGTACGCTGTCAACCGTGACACTGGTATCCGGAAATACCACGAAGCGGACAAAGCCCCGGGACAAGTAGCCCTCCCAGTTGCACACCACAAACCGCTCGGAGAGGTATCCCGGGCCGGCGTTCTCGCCGCTGTTGGACCAGTCCGAATCGACAGATGTGTAGATGGTTGACCGGAAGCGCTCGCTGGTTCTCATATCAACGGGTGGCGTGAATGCAGCGTCCTGGCTGCATCCGGTATATCCGGCGAGGACTATGATCAAACTGAGGCAGGCGATACCACCCCAAGTTGCAAAGATGCGCATTCTTGAGTCTCCAACTGACAGGGCAACACCAAGTTACGATACTGATGCCACGGTGTCAAGCGCATATAAGGCTGATGAGGAGTGACCTCCGCAGGGCTTGACAGGCAACAGGCCCTCGATTACTATCTTATGAAAGGTGGGGAAAGTGCCGGTTGGGGAAGGAGGTTCCCCGTCTTTTGCTGGCGGTGTAGCTCAGTTGGTCAGAGCAGGAGAATCATAATCTCTGTGTCCGGGGTTCGAATCCCTGCACCGCCACCAGTGCTTTTGTCTGAGGAGAGCGTCCAACCTGAAGAAGTTACACCTGATTCGAGGGGCTCCTCGTCATCCGCGATTGCCGATATTCAGACCTTCGCTGATTGTATCCTTGATGGAGTTGCCCCTGGAGGCTGACCCGTTATGCTGACGAGAACCGCCCGAGCAACCATCGAGAAGTACGGCATGCTCAAGAAGGGCGATCGCGTTGTTGTGGGCGTCTCAGGAGGCCCGGATTCGGTCGCGCTCCTTCACATCCTCAATTCGCTCAAGGAAATCTACAAGATCGGCCTGCACGTTGCCCATCTCGAGCACGGTATCAGGGGAAGCGAGTCGGTTGAGGACATGAAGTTCGTGGAGGATCTCTGCGGCGATCTCTCGATTCGAATCACCAGCAAGCAGGAGAAGACAGAGAAGATCGCCCGGGCGTCGAATCAGTCGGTTGAGGCCACCGCGCGCAAGCTCCGGTATTCTTTCTTCCAGGAGGTGCTCGAGAGCACCAAGTCAAACAGGATCGCGACCGGTCACAATGCCAACGACCAGGCGGAGACCCTTCTTCTGAATCTCCTCAGAGGAAGCGGCATGGCAGGACTGGTAGGAATCCGGCCCGCCATGCAGGGCAGGATCATAAGGCCGCTCATAGAATCGACGCGGGCTGACATAGAGGAGTACCTTAACAGCAAAAGCATCACCTATAGAATCGACAGCACCAACGCTGAGGGCCGCTTCGAGAGGAACAGGGTGCGGCACCTTCTCATACCAATGCTTGAGAAGGAATTCAATCCGAGGATAGTCGATTGCATGGCTCGGACCGCCAGCATCTTCTCGGTCGTGAATGATTATCTTCACGGCGAGGTCGAAAAGGTGGTTGCGGCCACCACGCTTATCGAGGAAGGGCGCGCGAGCATCGACCTGGAGAGCCTTAAAGGAGCTCCCGCTGCCCTCCAGCGCCTCGTACTCTACCGGGTTCTTCGCTCGCTCGAGGGCGATGACCAGGTGGTGTCCTTCGATATCATCAATGCCGTACTCAATGTGGCGATGCGGTCCAGGTCAGGTTCGCGGATCGACATCGGATCGGGACTGGTGGCCTTGAGGGAGTTTGACAAGCTCCTGATCGGGCGGGATCTCGCTCTGGTGGAGCGCTATGACGTGCAGCTCGCCATCCCCGGATCGACTCCCGTGGAACCGGCCGGAGGCACCTTTATCGCCGAGGTGATCAGTGAGCGCCCGGGTACCGGCGAGGTATACCGGAGCGGGGAGACCGCGTACTTCGACCTGAGCCAGCTCGAACTGCCGCTCTGCGCGAGAAGCTGGCGCGAGGGCGACCGCTTCGTGCCCTTCGGGCTCTCGGGCACCAAGAAGGTCCATGATATCTTCGTCGACGAGAAAGTGCCGATCACCGGGAGATCAAAGATTCCTATAATCTGCGATGGTGATGGTATAATATGGATCGCGGGAGTCCGTCGGTCGGAACGGGCCAGAATCAAAGATGACACGAGGACGATCCTCAAGATCACATTTGAGAAGGACGGCTAGGCAATGGATGACATAATCGGCAAGATCCTGATCAGTGAGGATGATATCAAGCAGCGGGTTGCGGAGCTGGGTGCCGAGATCAGCCGGGACTACAAGGGCAGGCAGCCCATCCTGGTCAATATCCTCAAGGGCGGCATCATCTTTCTGTCGGATCTTGTCAGGCAGCTGGAAGTCCTTCACGAGATCGATTTCATGTCGGTATCGAGCTATGAAAGCCAGACCGAATCCACAGGCGTTGTCAGGATCTTGGCGGACCTCAACATCAATATCGAGGGCAAGGACGTCATAATAGTGGAGGACATCGTGGACAGCGGCCTTACGCTCGACTATATCCGGCATATCCTCCTTGCAAGACGGCCCAAGAGCATGACGATCTGCACTCTTCTGGACAAGACGGCCACGAGGAAGATAGAGGTTCCGCTGGATTACGTGGGATTTGAGATTCCGGATGAGTTCGTTATCGGGTATGGTCTGGACTATATGCAAAAGTACAGGAACCTTCCTTACGTTGCGGTTCTGAAGCCAGGTGGCTAATGTAATAAGTGGTGAGGCAAATGGACGAAGACAGGAATCCGAGACAGAGTGGTAAGGACGGCGGAAAGGACAAGTTGAAAATACCGAGATCGGGCGGGCGACGACCGCACGGGGAAAGTCAGGGAGGTGGAACTCAGCGGCGTGGGCAGAGG
The DNA here is from genome assembly GCA_030622265.1 of Candidatus Eiseniibacteriota bacterium. Classification (GTDB taxonomy): domain Bacteria; phylum Arandabacterota; class Arandabacteria; order Arandabacterales; family Arandabacteraceae; genus JAUVJV01. The sequence continues at coordinate 593 of JAUXGG010000084.1, read as the reverse complement.
GGTGGCTTCATCTGGATCGTTCTCTTTCTCATTACGCTGCTTGCGGTCTCCCTGTTCTGGGGGCGGAACACGGGCGAGGTCGAGATTCTCTACTATGTGTTCTGGCAGGAAGTGGAGAAGGCCAACCTTTCATCCCTTACCATAGATAAGCGGGATGTCCGCGGTGAATTCAAGGAGGACATCGTCGTCCCTCTGGACGAAGAATCCAGGGTAGTAATGAAGTTCAAAACATGGCTTCCCGCCGAGGACTCGGAGCTTCCCGCCAAGATCTGGGCGATCGACAGGGAGGTGAGGATCGGCTCCAAGGGCGAGAAGAGTAACTGGGGAGGTTTCCTCTTATCGACCATGCTGCCCATCCTGTTTCTCGTGGCGATAATGATCCTCTTCATGCGGCAGATGGAAGCGGGGGGAAACCGCGCGTTCTCATTCGGTCGAAGCAAGGCTAAACTGATAACCGGCGATAGGCCCAAGGTCACGTTTCAGGACGTGGCCGGCGCGGATGAGGCTAAAGAGGAACTTCAGGAGGTCATCGAGTTCCTGAGTGATCCGCGGAAATTCCAGAGGCTCGGCGGGCGGATACCCAAGGGCGCGCT
>JAUXGG010000264.1 GCA_030622265.1 Candidatus Eiseniibacteriota bacterium | reverse complement strand
CAGCACGAGGAGCGGCGGTCCCAGGTCGCAGGCGGGAGAAGCGTTACAGACATTGCCTCCCACAGTTGCACGGTTGCGGATTTGGTAGGTGGCAAGCACATCAGCCGCCTCTGCAAGAGCCTCCATCCCGGGAGGAACTCCCTCTTCAAGCAAGCGGTTGATGGTGGCACAGGCGCCAATGACAAGATCGCCGGAATCCGAAACCGACAACTTATCCAAGCCCGGGATAGGCTTGATATCGATAAGGTGCCGGACACATACGGTTCCATCCTTCATACCGATAAGAAGATCGGTGCCGCCCGCCAGGATGCCCGCGTCCCGCCCGTGCTTCGTCAAGAGAGCCAATGCACCATCCACTGAAGCAACGCTATGATAACATATCTCAGGAAGCACCTTTTCACCGCCCGCATAGCCTGACGTTCCGGTTGCAGAATCCTGATAAATAGATTAGACTTAATCTTTCGCAAATTCAAGGGATTTTGACCCGGTCGCCGCAGCCAATCGCGCTTTTAAGGAGTGAGAAAGATGGCCCAGCTCGAGGAAGTCCTTAGACCGCAGGTATGGGAGTTTCCACCATATCCTGCCAAGTCGATAATGCTCGCCAGTGGTGAAACCATGGTGATACGCCAGGCTAAACGCGAAGAGGTACCGGTCATGCTTAAGGCCGCAGCGGCCCTCACCCATGTCGAGCGGGACTTCTACGATATCGTCGCCGCACGGGCCTATGCCGAGCTCTTAGGCTGGCTGCGCTACAGGGTACGCGACGAGTATTGCCTTGTCGGCCTCATAGACGGCATGCTCGTGGGGCTCGTGAACGGCCGTTCCCTGAGCAAGAAGGTCGGAGTGAGTTACCATACCATCGCCATGAGGCGCGGGCTCAGGATCGGGGCACACCTCTTCGCATCCAAGATGGAGTACCACGTGGAGTACCTCGGGCAGCAGGAAGTCTACATAGTCGCCGAAAGCCCCATAGGCTTCAGACGGTGGATGATCGAGTACGGCCTGGAGAAGAGACCGCAGGTCCACCATGAGCTTGGCGGCGTGATGTCGTGGTCACTGACCCGGGACCTTTACTTCGCCGCAAAGGATAGACTGGTGGTGGGCGAGCGGCCCGTCTCGGATGAGTTACTCGAGAAGTCAGCTACTATCACTGTGCTGGAGGATGATGCCTTGATCCAGCAAGTTGCAGGAAAACTCAAGTAGGAGACCAATGCTGAGAGACGTATACATAGCAGGATGCGGGATGACAGGCTTCGGGCGGGCCGCAGGCGACCTGCTCGACATCCTCGAAGAGGCCGCGCTGGCCGCGACCGAGGATGCGGGGCTCTTCTCGGAGATTGAGAGCGTCTTCGTCGCCAATATGGGCGCGGGGATCTTGAACCACATGTCGGGACTGGGGTCTGCCCTGGTGGACCGGCTCTGTCTTTATCCGACTCCGGCTGAGCTTGTGGAGAACGGCCCCGCCTCAGGCGGATCGGCGGCCAAGATCGGCGCCTATGCCGTCGGCTCGGGCGCGGTCGATGTGGCCCTTGTGGTGGGCGGGGAGAAGATGCGGGCGGTGACCGGCTGGGAGGCCACCGACTTCGTGGCGACTCTCTCCCATCCCCAGGCCGAGTACATCTATGGCGTGACCCTGCCGGCCCTTGCCGGCATGTTTGCCAGGCTCTACATGGAAAAGTACGGGATCACCCCCGAACACCTGGCCCGCGTGGCGCTTAAGAACCATGAGAACGGAACCAAGAATCCATATGCTCACATCCAGCAGGCCGTATCCCTGGACGGAATCCTCAACCGGCCCGAGGCCGTGGTGAATAATCCTTGGGTCGCAGAGCCCTTAAGAATGTTTGACTGCTGCCCGGTGAGCGATGGCGGTGCTGCCCTGGTGCTTTGCTCCAAAGAGGTGGCCGAGAAGACCGGCAAGCCGCTCGTTAAGATCTCCGGCATAGGCCAGGCCACCGATACCCATGCCGTGCATGAGCGCGAAGACCCGATCGAACTCAAGGCGGTTCAGCTTGCGGCAAAGAAGGCGTTTGAAGAAGCCGGGATCAAGCCTTCCGATGTCGACGTTGCCGAGCTTCACGATGCATTTACCATTCTTGAGATAGCCGAGAGCGAGCAGGTGGGCTTCTTCGAAAGAGGAACAGGCCACATCGCGCTTGAGAAGGGTGAGACCTCGCTCGGAGGAAAGCTCCCCATAAACCCGTCGGGCGGACTTAAAGCCCGTGGGCATCCGGTGGGAGCCACCGGTGTTGCCCAGCTCGTGGAAATCGCCTGGCAGCTGAGGGGTGATGCCGGTGAGCGCCAGGTCAAGAACGCGCGTACCGGGTTTACCTGTAACTTCGGAGGATTCGGTAACAATGTCCTCTGCTTCGTGCTCGAAAGGGAGAACTGATACCGTGACTGAGATTTCCGCCTATACATGTAAAGACTGCGGCAAGCGAACCCACGTCAGGCACTCTCATTGCCCGGCCTGCAAGGGTACCTCGTTCGACGAGGCTCCCCTAAGCGGCAAGGCCAGGCTCCTCACCTTCACCAGGGTGCATGCCTTGTCCTTAGATTATGAAGACCGGCACATCACCCTGGGTATCGTGGAGTTCGAGGACGGCTGCCGAGCCCTGGGCCGGCTGTACGTGGATGACCCCAGGATCGGAATGGAGCTTACCGCCGAGATCGGCATCGTAAGAGTCCACGAGCTGGAAGAAGTAAAAGGCCTCTGCTTTAAATAGGGGACAGACACCTATTTCGTTTCGGCGAAATAGGTGTCTGTCCCCTTTTTATCTCAACACCAGCATCTTGCGTGTGGCCGTGAAGGGTCCTGCCTCTATCTTGTAGAAATACACCCCGCTGCTTACTCGCTCTCCCGAGGTGTTTCGACCACCCCAGCGCACAGCATATGAACCAGGTGGCTTTGCTTTACTCTCCAGTACCCGCACCACCTGGCCCTGGGGGTTATAGACCTTGATACTCACTTGCGCAGGCCGGGCAAGCTCATACCGGATCTCGGTTGCTCCTACACAAGGGTTGGGCACATTCTGGTGAAGGGCCCACCTGTGATCCGGAGGAGGTTCATCCACGTCAGCCGGGCCACCTCCACTCGATGGAAGCCCAAAGACATCCTCAAGAATCGTCCTCACCAGATCCACCCGCCCATCATAGATTCCAGAGACAAATCCCGGCATCGGCGCAGCGGCTATACCGCTGCAGTAGCTGCGCTCATGGGTGACACTAGCCGAGAGGTCGAAGTTGACGAATACACATTGCCCCACCCCAAGATATTCAACATAGATCACCTCATCGGCGGACCCGATCGACGCGTTGGTAAGATACACAAGCTGCTGAGCTGTATACCCTGCAGGCGGCGGGTCAATCACCTGGATGTATGACATCTCCCTGAGTGTCGGGCATTCCCTGTAAATCGCGATGGAGTCGAGGTCTATTCCCGTGGGGGTCCCGAACACCGACAGCGTCTCAACCGCCGCGGCATAGACATATGGTTTATCGAAAGGCCCCTCCATCTCCTGCAGGTAGTCAGTACCAAGGATACCGGCCAGGAACTCGCCACCGAGCGAGTCCTCATTGGCGCCTTCGGGATCCATGCCGTAAGCCAGCTGGTCGCCACAGAACACGACCTTGCCGCCACCGGCCATATAGTCCCTGATTGCATACTGGGCTTCCTCATCGACCAGATAGTTCGAGAAGTAAGGCCCGGTGAACCAGAAGATACAGTCGTACTCGGTGTATTGAAGTGGGTGGATGTGGGCGCTGCTTCCGCCGCCTGAGATGTTGTAGACGTCGAAGCAATACCCTGCATCCGTGAGAGTCTGCTCGTAGATCTCCACCAGCCGTTCGACGGTGTTGTCGTTCGCGGCCATACACTCGGTATAGTCGATGTTCCACCTGGGATAGCCGTCGACCAGCAGGATCTTGACCCCCGTGTAGTCATCCGGGTAGGCCGGAAGAATTGACATGGTAT
>JAUXGG010000243.1 GCA_030622265.1 Candidatus Eiseniibacteriota bacterium | reverse complement strand
GTGGCCGGATGCTCTCCACAGGTCGGCCTTCGCGATGTGCGGGGTGTAAACCACGCTGTAACCGCGCTTCCTGTGCTCGAGATGCCAGAAGTCCTCGACGGTCTTCCTCACCACAGCACCCTTGGGATGCCAGTAGGCGAGGCCTGCACCCGCTTCCTCATGAATCGAGAAAAGATCCAGGTCGATGCCGAGCCTGCGGTGATCCCGCTTCTTGGCTTCTTCGATTCGCTTCAAGTAGAGCTTGAGCTGCTGCTTGGTCTCGAAGGCCGTGCCGTAGATCCGCTGGAGCATGGGCCGGGTCTCGTCACCGCGCCAGTAGGCACCGGCAAGACTGGTAAGCTTGGCCGACTTAAGGAACCCCGTCGACGGAAGATGGGGACCGCGGCAAAGATCGGTGAAGTCACCTTGCCTGTAAGCTGAGACCCTTTCTTCCCCGAGATCTTCCAGGAGCTCCAACTTGTAGGTCTCCCCCATGTCCTTAAAGAGGGACACAGCCTCATCCCGGCTCATCTCCAGGCGCTCGAGAGGGATGTTCTCCTTTATGATCTGGAGCATCTCCTTCTCTATCCTGGGAAGGTCCTCATCCGAGATCTTCCCTCTCCCATCGATGTCATAGTAGAAGCCATCCTCAATCGCAGGGCCGATGCCCAGCCGGGCATCGGGATAGAGCCGCTTCACCGCGTGAGCCATCACGTGGGCCGCGGTATGGCGCAGCACCTCTTTTCCTTCCGGAGAATCAAAGGTGAGGAGCTCGACCCGGGCGGCATGATCGAGCACAGTGGACAGTCCCATCACCTCGCCGTCGACACGGGCGGCAATGATGAACCGATGTTCCTTCTTGCCGATCTCTCGCGCGGTTTCGACTAGCGCCGTACCGGCACCCACATCGGCTACAAGTTGGGCTTCTTTAGCCCCGGAACTCTTAGACACCTTAGTGTACCGTCCACTCCTTCCTGAAAGCGAAGGACCTTTCAAGACCAATAGAAAAATGGTGGGCGATACTGGACTTGAACCAGTGACTTCCTGCTTGTCGAGCAGGCACTCTCACCATCTGAGCTAATCGCCCACGCCTTTAACTTGTGTTTCTGCAATCGTTTATACCTGCTTCTTAAATCAGTATAACAAGCGCTCCCGAGTGTCAAGCGGAATCTCCGCACTACGCTTTCTCGGGCTCGCTTCCGCCTTCGGCCTCCGGCTCACCGGGCTCATCAGACGCATCCTCGGAAGACCGCTCGGGCTCCTCATCAGTCCCGGACTCCGCCCCAAGTTCGGCTCCACCCTCGCCGGCACCTTCATCAGTAACCGGTTCAGCTGAGGCCTCGTCACCGGAATCGGCAACCTGGACGGGTTCCGCCTCATCGGCCCCGGCCTCGGCAAGCCGCTCGGGTTCCGCCTCAATCGCGGCACCCGCATCCGGCACAGCCTCCCCGGCGGCCTCTGCGGCCGGAGCATCCTCCTCAGCGGCCTGGACCGCTTCCGGCGCTTGCCTCAAGACCTCGGCCTCTCCGGCGTCGGCAGTCTCCGTCTCCCCTTCAGGCACCGCTGCCGCGAGGCCCTCTGCGCCCACTCCGCTTGGGCTCAGGATGTCACCGACCGTCATCTTGCGAGGACCGTACTTCTCCATATACTCCTCGACCTCGTCCTTGTCCTGATCGGCCAGGTAGTCCTTGACGCTTAAGAGAATCTTTCGCGCATCAGGGTCGATGCGGATCACCTTGAGCGGTATCTCGTCTCCCTCTTCGAAGATGTCAGACGGCTTCTTGATATTGTCACGACCCAGGTGGGACATGGGAACGAAACCTTCGACATCCTCTTCGAGCTCGACCACGACGCCACGCTCCTGGACCTTCACAATTTTGCCCTTGGTCATGGAGCCGAGCGAGTACTTCGCCAACAGCTTCTCCCAGGGATTCTCGTCTATCTGTTTCAAGCCCAGCGATATCTTCCGGCTCTCCTTGTCGATGTTCAAGATAAGCACATCGACCTTATCGCCTTTCCTCACGATCTCGCTGGGATGCCTGATCCGCTTGGTCCAGGACATGTCGGAGATATGCACCAGGCCCTCGATCCCCTCTTCGACCTCGACGAAGGCACCGAAGTTGGTGAGATTCCGGACCTTGCCTGTTACCTTGGCGCCCTCCGGATACCTTTCCTCAAGGGTCTCCCATGGATCCGGCTCAACCTGCTTCAAGCCCAGAGATATCTTTTCGTTCTCCTTGTCGATCTTCAGCACCACCGCTTCGATCATGTCACCGATGGCGACAAACTTCGACGGGTGCTTAACATGCTTGGTCCACGACATCTCGGACTTGTGCACCAGGCCCTCGACACCCTTCTCCAGCTCGACAAAGGCTCCGTAATCTGTGATGCTTACCACCTTTCCGCGAACCTTGGAGGCCACCGGATACTTCGTCTCAATGTCCTCCCACGGATACGGTGTGAGCTGCTTAAGCCCCAGAGAGATGCGCTCCCTCTCAAGGTCGAAGTCTAAGACCATGACCTTGACCGTGTCGCCTATGGCAACCATCTCGGATGGATGGCTGACACGGCCCCAGGCCAGGTCGGTGATGTGAAGGAGGCCGTCTATTCCGCCGAGATCGATAAAGGCGCCGAAATCGGTGATGTTCTTGACCATGCCCTCGCGTATCTGGCCCTTCTCGAGTTCTGCCAGCACTTCCTTCTTGAGTTTCTCGCGCTCCTCTTCAAGTACGATTCTCCTCGAGACAACAACATTCCTTCTCCGCTTGTTGAGCTTGATCACCTTGACCCGGATGATCTCGCCAATCAGCTCGTGCAGATTCTGTATATGTCTGATGCCGACCTGAGACCCAGGCAGAAATGCTTCGACCCCGAAGAGGTCTACCACGGCACCACCCTGGATGCGCTTCAAGAGCTTGCCCTCAACAACCTTCTGGACGTCATAGGCATCCTTGATCGTGCCCCAGACCCGGAGAAAATCGGCGCGCTGCTTGGAGAGAACAACCAGGCCGTCCTGGTTCTCCATCTTCTCCAGATACACATCGATCTCGTCCCCGACTCGGATGGTCGGGTTCTCGCCGAATTCGTTCAATGGAATGATGCCTTCGGACTTGAACCCGATGTCAACCAGCACTTCGTTCTCGGCGACCTTAACAACCCGGCCCTTGATGATCTCACCTTCCTGGATCTCCTTGAACGACTCCTCATACATGTCAAGAAGCTCCTGGGAGATGTCAGCCAGGTCCTCATCGTCCATCACCACAGGCTTAAGCTGCGAGCGGGCGGGGGTTGCCTTCCTCCCTTCATCATAGGATTCCTTCCCCTTCGGGGAGGTCTCTTCTGTCGGAATGTTTTCACTACCTGTCATCCTACCCCTTCTCCTTCCGTTCTATAGATTTAGCCCAGAGGGCTATAGAACTGCCTCATTCATAATTGCCGCAGATTGGTTACAACGTTCGTGACCAGCCACTGGGGCGTAGATGCCCCCGCGACAATGCCCACAGTGGAATCCTTGCGGAACCACCGGCCGTCGATCTCACTGGCGGTCTCGATATGGTGAGTCCTGGGACAGATCGTGCGGCAGAGACTCTCCAGCCTGGAGGTGTTCGCGCTGTTTCGCCCGCCTACCACCAGTAAAACATCGACTTTGCCAGCCAGCGCCCGAGCCCTCTCCTGGCGCTTCGCGGTCTCAATACATATTGTGTTAAAAACCAGGACCTCCCTTGCCCTCTTCGAGATCTCGGCGACCACGCTGGCAAACGTGTCTACCGGTATAGTCGTCTGTGCAATAATACCGACTTTGGATGCAAATTTCAATCTTTTTGCTTGGTCGGAACTCTCAACCACAATTACCCGACCCCCCACCTGGTTCCGGATACCCTTCACCTCGGGGTGAGTCTTCTCTCCAACTATAACCACCCCGTATCCCATGCGATAGAGCTTGAAGGCCTTTTTCTGGGCATTCCTCACGAAGGGGCACGTCGCGTCTACCACCGTGTATCCCCTTCTCCTCGCACGCTCAAGTACCTGGGGACTCGCGCCATGGGATCTTATGATCAAGGTCTTACCTCCGTTGCCGAGTCTCCTTAAGGGCTTAACTCCCACTCCGATGAGTTTCTCCACCACCTGCGGGTTGTGGATCAGCGGGCCGAGG
>JAUXGG010000353.1 GCA_030622265.1 Candidatus Eiseniibacteriota bacterium | reverse complement strand
CGGTCTCGACCACCGGGACATCCTGTAAGACCAGCGGCCTGTATATCTCCTTCATCACCTTGAGAGCCCTCTCGTTTGAGGCTCCGAGGACTATCCTGTCGGGCTGCATGAAGTCCTCGATCGCCGAGCCTTCCCTGAGGAACTCGGGATTGGAAACCACGTCGAAGAGCTTACCCGACTTCGAAGTCTCCTTGATGATCCCCTCGACCAGATTGCAGGTTCCTGCCGGAACCGTGCTCTTCATCACCACTACCTTGTAACCGTTGAGGTGCTCAGCAACGGTCTTGGCCACCATCTCGACATATGAAAGGTCAGCCTCTCCGTCCTTGCTCATGGGCGTGCCCACGGCGCAAAAGACGACCGTCGATTCCTCGATTCCCTCCACGACATTGGTGGAGAAGGTAAGTCTGCCTCTCTCCTCGTTTCGCTTGACGATTTCCTGCAGTCCGGGTTCGTAAAACGGTACCTCGGACTTCTTGAGGCTTGCGATCTTGCGTTCATCTACATCAACGCATCTTACCCGGTTTCCGAAATCGGCCAGGCAGGCACCGGTCACCAGTCCGACGTACCCGCTGCCGGCCACACAGATGTTGTACATATCCCCTCCGAGGCAAACCCATTCACTTCTGTTTCGGCTAACTTGCTGGCTATCATAACAATTTACTGAACGGCGACCCGCAAAGTCAAAACCTAATGGCGGTCTGCGGCACCTTAGAGGCAGAAAACCCCACCCCGGGCCCGGAGGGGGCCACCGGAGAGATCAGCAGACCGGGCAAAAGAACCCGCCGGGGGACCGTTGACACGACTCAGGCGGTGGCAGAGAACCCGGCAAGGCGGGGCTTATAGTGGCGGCATCAATCTCGTATTCAACCATGCTACCCGGACCCCGCAAAGCTGCTGGACCATCAAAACACAACGCGAGATCCGGAGCAGAGGCCGGATCCGCGGCCGGAGCAGGGGCCGGATCCGCGAGTCTGCCTAACGCGCTATTACCACCCGCCTGACATCCTCACCGATCGGGCTCTTGCACCTGATGAAGTATATGCCTGCGGCGGCCCTGCTCCGGCCCGGGGTCGTTCCATCCCAGGCAACCGAATGAGCGCCGGCTTCGTACGCGCCGTCCGCCAGCGTGCCGAGGAGCCGCCCTTCGACATCGAAGACCTGGACAATGGCCCGGGCCTCAAGGGCGAGGACGAAGTCTATCCTCGTACTTGAGCTGAACGGATTGGGAGACGGCGAGGCAAGCCGGACGTTCCCGCGAGGATCAACCGCAGAGTGGTCCGCAAGAATCCCTGACTGATCATCCACCGTCCGGAAGTAAAGATCCGTAGTTCCGTTCCTCAGGTCGCTCCACACCACCGAGAGTCCCCCCGCTCCACCGGCGGCCACTGTCGGAACCGTCGAGTGGCCCGGGGCCAGGGAAAGCCTTGCTCCTTCCAGGAATACCAGGTCCTCCCAGCTGCTGTAGTAAATCTCGGTATCCACGTGGCGATGGTCCGACCAGACGATGTGGGCAATGCCCGAGCCGTCCACGGCGACCGAAGGGGTCGCACTCTCAACCGCCCCGGGTGAGACCTGAACGCTGGGCTGCCAGGCCGCGCCGTCATAGTAGGCGTAGTAAATGGCGCCGTAGACATTGTCACCGTCCTGCCACACCACGTGAAGCGTGGTATCGCTTCCCGTCGCAATGCACGGGTTCCGGGAGAAGCCGATGATATCTGAAATGCCCGTGCGCGCCGACCACAGGAGCCCATCCCAGGATTTCATCACTATCTTCTCAAGCTCGTTGGGGACATTGGCCGTCTGGCGCTCGTACACCAGATAGAGATTACCGTCCGCGCCGCAGGCAAGTGATGGGTGGTAGGAATCCCGCGCCGCCGATGCGTCAACGTCCAGCGGCACCGACCAGCCCAGCATTGTGCGCTCGGAGAAGTGCACTGCCGATACCCGGTAGGCGCCCCCGAGCCTGCGTTCCCAGGCGATATAGATCGCGGTGTCCCCTGCGGCGATCGCCGGACAGTAGTCGACCTCGGAGTATGTTGTGACCCGCTCCTCAGCCGACCAGCCCCCGGTTTGATCCCAGTACTTGTAGTAGATCTCATGGTTACCGTTACGGCCGTCCACCCAGGCCACATGGAGTCTCCCGTCCGGACCCTCGGCAATGCATGGCGTGGTGGAAAACCCGGAGAGATCATTGATCTTGGCCGGAACGCCCCAGGCTCCGCCGGCTCTCTTCATGTAGTAGATGTCATTGGTGCCGCCCCCGGTGTCGGACCAGACCAGGTGAACTTCGCCTGTACTGGCGATGATCATGGACCGCGCCCCCGGCGCGCACAGAAGCGAACTTCCCTCCCCGCTGGTGATCTGCTCCTCACTCTCCCAGCCTGCCAGGAGGGTGCTTCCAATGGTCACGGTTTCACTCGCATGGCCTCCGATACTGTCGCTGTAGCTGGGGTAGGAACCGGACGCTCCGGTCAAGGTCCCCTGGGCCTGGAAGGCGATACTGTAATCCCCTTCGCTTCCCGCAATAAGATCCCACGAGACCTGCGTCGTGTCTCCGGAGGCCATGTCGGGAAGCGGCTGGGTCAGAGTCCCGCCCGCGAGGCTGAGTCCGGCAGGCAGCGCGATTGTGGCTTCACAGCCGGTGCAGTTGTACTGGCCGCTGAAACGGGTGGGGCCGGGATAGTGAACCTGGAGATCGACGCTGAAGGTGTCACCTGCCGCCGGGCTCGCGGCTACCTCCGGGGTTAGCTCCCAGGGGCAGGCAACCATCGCCCAATATCCGCTGTAAACCCATAGATCATCGATGAGCAGCGTGTCCGACATTATGAGGTCCGGCCCGCAGAGCGAACCGGAATACCACGGGTCGTGCATGATGAAGACGCCAAGGCTGTCGTCCCAACCCTTGACGACCCTGTAATGACCGGACGTGTGGGTCGGGCCGTACCAGGTGAGAATGAAGACCGGATACTGCTCGTAGACCGTGTTCTTAAGCTTCTGGCCCGGGTTACTCAGGATGCTGGTTTCCATGCAGGCATACCCGAGCTG
>JAUXGG010000225.1 GCA_030622265.1 Candidatus Eiseniibacteriota bacterium | reverse complement strand
AGCCAGACGGCGGCGGCCAGACCGGCCAAACACAGAATCAGTACAGGCACCAGGATCATCATGCCCATGCAGGTGCCAATTTCTCTATCAAGTGCCATGGCGACCTCCTTGTGGTCCTGGAGCGTCCGGGTGGGGGCCGACTCTGCGGCGGCAAACGGCGCGGGCATACCACTCCCGCGTGGAATGCGGATCGTGCAGCTCAAACATAGCCCGACCCCCTCACGGGATGATCATCTTTGAGCATATCACACCTATGTTCGGATATAAAGGACAATCCGGGGCCCGGCACCGCCCTGGCGGAAGCGCGGTAGCGGTTTGGTGAGCCCCTTACCGTTTGACATGGGACTCGGGGCATTGTTAGTTTGAGGTGGTAACATTCCGTTTAGTCCTAATTCCCTGGAAGGACAGTATGCGCTACCTGGCATTGATTATGTTGGCTGCAGTGGCGGTCTCCGCGTACTCTTGTGGAGGATGCCGGTGCGGTAAGAAGAGCGGCGATGCGACCGCTTCGGGCGCCGCCGGGACGACTATTGCGGCGGACCCGCTTGCGGGCGGCATATCGGGTGACACATTGAAGGTCGAAGTCGATCTCGCCGAAAGAGGCTATGCTCTGCTGGAGCCTATTGTCATGACCCTCACGGTTGCCAATGTCAAAGGAGAAGACCTGACCCTTACCTTTCCGACGGCCCAGCGTTATGACTTCATCGTGAGGAAGGGCAAGCAGGTTGTCTGGCGATGGTCAGAGGGTATGATGTTCGCCCAGGTAATCGGGCGGGAAAGCCTTCGGGCCGGAGATTCCATATCGTATGAGATCACCTGGGACCAGTCCGGCCTCGAGGACATGAAACCTCCCCTGGGAGCCTATTCGGCTCAGGGAATCTTGAAGACCACCCGGGAGATCATAAGTGAAGAGAAAGACTTTGGTATAGTAGACTGATTGGTACAGTGGACTGAGAGGTGGCTTAAGTGGCAAGTGCAAATCCCGGAGGCGAGAGTGTGAGAGAGGAAACCCGCGACATCGAAGCTGTTGAGAACCTTAACAATGCCAGGGATAAGATCACCCGCGAGATCAAGAAGGTCATCATCGGCCAGGACAGGGTGATCGAAGAGATGCTGATAGCTCTATTGTCCGATGGGCATTGCATCCTCGTGGGAGTGCCCGGGCTGGCAAAGACTCTTCTTGTAAGCACTGTCGCCCAGATACTGGATCTCGGTTTCAGCCGTATCCAGTTCACTCCGGACCTTATGCCGGCCGACATAACCGGCACCGACATCATCGAAGAGGACAGGACCACGGGCAAGCGCCAGTTCCGCTTCGTCAAGGGTCCGGTATTCGCCAATATCGTACTCGCCGACGAGATCAACAGGACGCCTCCCAAGACCCAGGCCGCCCTGCTTCAGGCCATGCAGGAGCGTCAGGTGACGGCCGGGGGCAATACCTACCAGCTGGATCTCCCCTTCTTCGTCCTGGCTACCCAGAATCCCATAGAGCTCGAGGGCACCTATCCTCTTCCCGAGGCCCAGCTCGACCGCTTCATGTTCAATATCTTCGTGGACTACCCGGAAAGTGATGAAGAGATCGAGATAGTCGAGACAACGACCAGCGCGTATGCTCCGGATCTTGAGCGTGTCCTGGATGCGAAGGACATCATCGCCCTTCAGCAGCTGGTGCGCAGGGTCCCTGTCCCGCGTCACGTGGTTGAGTACGCAGTGAGATTGGCTCGCGCCACCAGGCCCGGCGAAGAACAGGCGCCGCAGTTCATAAAGGACTGGGTCAACTGGGGAGCGGGCCCGAGGGCGTCACAGTACTTGATCCTCGGAGCCAAGACCCGCGCGATCCTCCGCGGGCGCTATACTCCGGAGTGTGAAGACGTGCGCTCGGTCGCCCGCCCGGTCCTCAGGCACCGGATCATAACCAACTTCAACGCCGAGGCGGACGGCATTACCACTATCGATATCATAACGAGGCTTCTCGCCGAGATCCCCGAGGTCGTGAGTGACTGAGGACTACCGCAAGTACCTGGATCCCGCCGTCATCTCGAGGCTTAAGAGCATCGACATAAAGGCCCGGTTGGTGGTGGAGGGATTCGTGTCCGGCCTGCACCGGGGACCCTACAAGGGCTTCTCGGTCGAGTTCGCCGAGCACCGGCAGTACATGCCGGGCGATTCCATAAGGTATATCGACTGGAAGGTCTACGGTAAGACCGACCGGTTCTATATAAAGGAATATGAAGAGGAGACCAACCTCAGGGCATATATCATCCTGGATGCGAGTGGGTCGATGGGATACTCATCCGATGGGATCTCGAAGCTCGAGTATGGCTGTTATCTTGCGGCTTCGCTGGCCTATCTGATGCTCAAGCAGCAGGACTCGGTGGGCCTTCTCACATTTGATACCGCGCCGAGGACATATATTCCCCCGCGTTCGGCGAAACGCCATCTCCACGCGCTCTTGAAGGAGTTGGCGCACCTTAAGGCCGGTGAAGGGACAGACCTGGGGCAGAGTCTTCACGACCTGGCCCAGAGGGTCAAGCGCAGGGGGCTGATCATTTTGATATCGGACCTCCTGGATGACGTGGACAAGGTGATCAGGGGGCTGAAGCTCTTCCGTCATATGAAGCACGAGGTGATAGTCTTCCACGTGCTGGACCCCTATGAGGTCAGCTTTCCCTTCGAGCGGGAAGTTATCCTTAAGGACATGGAGACCGCGGAGGAGATTCCGGCGATTCCCTGGGAAGTGAGAAGCGAATACAGGGGGCGGGTCGCCTCCTGGGTCAATCACTACCGGTCGGTCTTGCGGCAGAGCGGCATCGACTATGTGCCGGTCAAGACGTCAACCACCTTCGATGTCGCGCTGTTTTCCTACCTGGAGAAGCGCCAGAGATTGGGGTAAGGCCGGCCGCGCCAGGAGCTGCGTGTAAACAGACCGACGGATTGGATTTGACACCCACCGGGCGCGGAGTTAATCTCAAACAGCATAGCGACCATCAGACGGGCGTGTATATTGAAAACCACTTGAATCTGCGGTAATTAGAGACTCTGAGTTGTCGAGTGTTATACGGAAGCCGCAGCCACATAAAATGTCATTATGTTGATCAACTCATGCAGTAGTTATGCGGCACTGCCAGATTGGATGCTATGAGTCGACTCGGTCGCACATTGATACCTGTTGTTCTTGCGGCGGCGCTTGGCGCAGCCGTCGGGTCGGCGGGCAGCGATGTGGATTCGCCGGGCGCAGACTGGAAGGCGTACCGGAGCGATGGCGCCGGAATCGAGGCTTGGTACCCAGTAGATTGGAGTGTTGTTGTTGCCGTGGATCCGAAAGCCAGTGATGTTGCGCGGAGTCCTGCGGTCCTTCAAGAGGGTGAGCTTCACAGGGTAGTGTTCATCGAGGCGTCCGAGGCTTTCTGGCCTGGGCGATATGAGATCAGGGTTCTTGCGAATCCAGATACCCTCGATCTGGATGGCTACTACTCGCAGTTCGACTTGTCGGATCTCTGGAACGGGACTGCATCGGACAGTATCCTGGCAGGCCAGGAGGCGAAGACATGGGTTCGGTGGACCCACGAGTCGCTCGTGCGCGAGTATCTTCTGGTGGCGTCTCAGGGCGCGGTCCATCTACTCCACGACGAGCACAATTCCAACGATCCGGCGTTCCGCGAACATGAGGACGTCTATCACAGGATTACGTCGACCTTGAGGATACTCCCGACCGGGAATACTGAGGCAGATCCCAAGGGAGTGCCACATAACTAGCGTATGCACCCCACGAGATTGGGTGTCACGGGGTCTGCAAAAGGAGGGCTCCGCTTGGCGTCGCCCGGCACACCCCGCGCCACACTCGCTGCTCGCGGGTGATACGCGGTCCGTTGGGAGTCTCGCAAAATCAAACAATGAAAGAAATCGGCTGAAAATCAGATGTACAAAATCCCCGCAACACGGTACCGCACCGAAGAGACAATAAGACGGAGCAGGTTTATTGCAACAATAGCACATGCTTCTGCAGAAGAAGATGCAAAGGCTTTTGTTGCTCTTATCAAGAGTGAATTTCCAGATGCGACACATAATTGCTGGGCATATGTTGCAGGCCCTCCCGGGGATACCGCCCGAGTTGGAATGAGCGATGATGGAGAGCTTCGCGGGACGGCAGGAAGACCAATGCTCTCAGTTCTTTTGCATTCTGACATTGGAGAAATAGTTGCGGTTGTTACGAGGTATTTCGGAGGT
>JAUXGG010000431.1 GCA_030622265.1 Candidatus Eiseniibacteriota bacterium | reverse complement strand
ATTTTCACCACACCGGATGTTCTGGACAAGATCCTCTATGTCAAGGGGCACCGCTTCAGGGTGATCGGGGTACACGAGAAAATGGGAACCGTCCTGGGGATGTCCCGTGACTCGTTTGTGAGAATACCTTACGCCACCTTCGAGAAGGTCTACGGCGGCGGGTACTCGGCCAGTATCTCCGTAAAGGCCCGCGGCCCCGAGGAGGTGCCGCAGGCGATGGAGGAGGTCCGGGTCGTGATGAGGAGGGTACGAAAGCTCCGTCCCGGAGACGAGGACGACTTCGGGATACTCACCTCCGAGGCCCTCATGGAGCTCTGGCGAAGATTGTCGACCACGGCGTTCCTGGCCAGCATAGGCGTGGCCAGCATCGCGCTCTTAGTGGGCGGTATCGGCATCATGAACATAATGTTCGTATCCGTCAAGGAGCGTACAAGCGAAATCGGACTGAGGAAGGCGACAGGGGCAAGGCGAAAGGACATCCTGCTGCAGTTCCTGACCGAGTCTTCCATCCTCTGTCTCTTCGGGGGTGTGCTGGGAGTGGCAATCGGGCTCGCGGCCGCGGCCGGGCTCTCTTATGCTACCAAGATTCCCATGGCGACCGAATGGTGGGCGATTACGGCAGCCCTGGCTGTGTCGGTCGCGGTGGGAGTGTTCTTTGGTGTCTACCCGGCTATAAAGGCTGCATCGATGGCCCCCGTAAACGCGCTGAGGTACGGAAAGTGAGATTCCTTATAGAGACCACGATGATTGCTCTGAAGTCGCTCAGGGCCAATAAGCTGCGGTCTATCCTGACCATTCTCGGCGTGGTAATCGGTATCGGCACCATCATAGGCATGCTCTCCTTCATAAACGGCATCAACGAGTCGATCATGGAGGAGCTCAAGCGGCTCGGTCCCAATGTCTTCTATATCACCCGTGATAAGCCCGGCATTCGTGTCGGTCACGGCAGGGACCGTCCGCCGGAGATTACCCTGGATGAGGTCGAGAGCATAAGGCGAAGGGTGGAGTCCTTAAGCGGCATATCCATGGTGGCCGAGGACCGGTCCAGGGTGTTCTTCAGGACAAGGCGCACAGGGATGATGACCATAAGGGGAGTCCAGTCGGACTATGCCGACGTCTCCAAGATCGATATCGCCGACGGCAGGTTTTTCCAGCGCCTGGAGGGCAGGAAGGCCAGGGTCTGCATCCTGGGCAGCGGGGTGGTCGAGGCGCTCTTCGGGCGGCTTAACCCGATGGGCCGGGAGGTGGAAGTCAAGGGCAGGAAGTTCAAGGTGATAGCCACGCTGGAGGAATCGGGACAGGTTTTCGGTTCCAGCTTCGATGAGGTTGTGATCCTGCCCTATGAGTGGTTCAATGTGCTCTTTGGCTCGGGCAGGGATGAGTATGCCATGGCCCTTCCCCTCGAAGAGGCTGACGTGCTGGACACGATCGAGGAGGTGCGCCTGGCGATGCGGGCCGCAAGGAAGATCCCCCTGGGCAAGGAGGACAACTTCGCGCTCTCGACTCAGGAGTCGGTGACCGATACTTTTAATCAGTTGACAGCCTCAATCTACTGGGTTATGAGAATAGTAGCTTCGATAGCGCTGGTCGTAAGCGGCGTCGGGATAATGAACATTATGCTGGTTGTTGTGATGGAGCGGACGCGCGAGATCGGGCTCCGGAAAGCCGTCGGCGCGCCGAGGGCCGCCATACTGGGGCAATTCCTGGTCGAGTCGATCGTGCTTACCCTCGTCGGCGGCATTATCGGCATCGGCCTGGGATATCTCCTCAGGTTCCTGGTGGCGGCGGGCACTCCGCTTCCCGCGAGTGTGCCGGTCTGGGTGGTGCCGCTTGCCGTCGGCATCTGTTGCACGATCGGGGTTTTCTTCGGGTTCTATCCCGCGCTCAAGGCATCAGGGATGGATCCGGTTGAGGCTCTCCGCTATGAATAGACAATACCGGTTGGCGACGCTCAAGGTTGCGGTGTGGATGGTGGGCTGGATGGTGGCGCTGCTGCCTTCACTCTTGTGGGGACAGACTGTCCCGCTGCCGGCCTGCTCTCCCGGGATTCCCTACTATTGCGCGGACGCGGCCTGCTTCCTCGATGGCTCCGAGCACACGCTTGAGGTCTACGTGGGGATATGCAACCACGCGCTCCAGTTCGTCAAGAGCAAGAGCGGCTACAAGGCAAGCGCGCATGTGCTGATAGTGATTCACGATGACGATAATCGCCAGGTGAACGGGGACACTTACCGCATCCGGCTCACGGCGCCGAGCTATGGCAAGACCAACTCCATGGACTCCTGCGTGACCCGCGCGATCCGGTTTGGCGCCGAACCCGGTGACTTCAAGATGACGATCCGGGTGACCGACAGGGACACCAGTATGGGGAGTATCGTTAGGACGGAGATAGAAGTCCCCGATCTCAGCACGGCTCCCGCGATGAGTGACATTGTGTTTCTCTACGCCGAACCCGGCCGGAAGGACAGGCGCTGGCCCGGGTACCGGCCCAGCATTCGGCGGGT
>JAUXGG010000148.1 GCA_030622265.1 Candidatus Eiseniibacteriota bacterium | reverse complement strand
GCCGGTAGTGGCTGCGTTGGGAGCGTCTGCGGGGGCTCAGCATGCATGAGCACGACCATGTGTCTTAAGAGGTGTGGCGACAATGCCGGCCCGACCACGGTACAGGAGCCTAACTACAGCAATCTCACGTACACCTGGGGGCCTTGCGCGGGACTGTGACGGAGCACTGGGGGGATTGGAAGTGAATCAACAAGCCTGGATGTGGATGGGAATACTTCTGGGATGTGGCGCAGGGGTGCTCGGCGCCTATGCGGGATGGAAACGGGCCAGCAGTCCTGGCCCTGCTTCCCCCGCGCCCTGGGTCGCCGTGGTCACCATGGGATTGACCCTGGGCCTTGGAGCTGTTGTTGCGCGGGTACAGTTGGATCCGGCACGCCGGCTCATCCTGCTTCTTCCGGTAGTACTCCTTGGGCATTGGTTCGTACGGCAGGTGCGGGCGATCCGTGTTGCGAGAGGTAGGAACTCTGGAGACTATCGAGAGAGGTGTCAGCGAAAATGACACCAGTGTCCAGTAACTTTACAGAATCGCCCGGAAAACCAGGGTCGGTCGCACCGGAAGGCTCTCCGGCAGGCTATGGCCGCCGGTCGCTCGTGAGCGTACTCGCAATCGGCACCGTGATGTTGGGTTCGGATTCAATTCTGATGCTCTCCCCGTGGTGCAAATCGGTGCTGGCCTTCACAACTTTCACCGCACTCGTGCTCTGTCACTCACGGGTGGATGGAGGAGCGAAGTGGCTGGTTCGTTTGATTCTCCATCTTCTGGGGATGTATGCGGCTCTGAGGTTCGAGAGCGCGGTGGCTCGCGTGGTTGCGGTCTCCTGGCTTTTTCTCTCTCTTGAGGTGACCTGGCGCATGCTGCGGGAGAAGGCGGGACCGGCCGAAAGGTCGGACGGCCTGGTGCAGATGCATTGGGCATCTCTTGCATATGCCGGTTTTCTCCTCTGCTATGGGCGGATCGATGGAGTGTGGTTTGGCCTCAGGCGGTTCGGCGAGATCTTCTCCGGGAGAACACCCGTGGGGCTGTGGGTGTCGGGTTTCCAGGTCTACCTGATGGGTCTCGCGGCAGGACTCGCGTGCTTGGCTACGGGGTGGCGCAATGTGAGCATGCTCGCGCGCGGCGGCGCAGTTGTTGCGGCTCTGGGCTTTGCTTTTGTTGTGGGTAGGGGGCTTCTGGTTCGGGTTGCACCGGTGAGCCACGCGAACGTGTCGGTTCTACACGTAGTGGCCGTAGTCGTCGTGGCACTGATTGTCTCCGGAATCCGTTTCAGGCGTCCCGGGCTGGGAAGGGTCACCCTTGTGTCCGGTGTGCTCATGGCGGGACTTCTACTGCCGGGCTTCTCTTCCTTTCGAGCGGCGAATCCTCTTCCGTGTGCCGGTAAAGCGGGGGGATCTGTCGGGCTCTGCTCCGAGGGTCTCCTCGACTGGCACGTTCCGGATATGGAGAAGCTAGGGCTGGCCAACTCCGGGATGTTCGGGTTCCTCAGGGAGGACCTTGAACAGTGGGCATATCCTCACGGAGGACGGGTGGTGGTTTCAGATTCAATCTCTGACGATTTCCTTTCCAGCCTTAGAGTCCTGGTTGTCATAAACCCGTCCCGGCGGCCCACGCCGGGGGAGATTGCCGGCATCGAGGGGTTTGTGCGGGAAGGTAACGCCCTCCTGGTGCTGGGAGACCACACGGATATCGGAGGCTCGCGCGAACCTCTAAATGCCATTCTCGGCTTCACCGGGATTCAGTTCAACTATGACTCCGCCGTTCCGCATCGACCGAACTGGCAGGGATGCCTCGAGGTGAGACGGCACCCGGTTACCAGAGGTGTGACCTGTGATGTCATGTTGCAGATCGGGGTGGGAGCATCGCTTGAGATAAGACGGCCCGCCGTTCCCCTGATTGTCGCCCGGTACGGCTTCTCCGATGCGGGCGACCCCGGCAATGGCGGGCGCGGTGCTTATATGGGGAACATAATCCATGAGGGCGGCGAACAAGTGGGCGACCTTGTGCTTGTTGCTTGTGAGCGTGTAGGCAGGGGCAGGGTGCTGGTGTTCGGAGACACCTCTCCTTTCCAGAACGCCGCCCTCTTTTTCTCACGCGCTCTCGTGAGGAATTCGGCTGAGTGGCTTCAGGGTGATGTCGACGCGACCCCGGATGGGTCAGGTTATCAGTATCTCGCCGCCGGCCGGCCGGGAGCGATAGTGGACTTCTCGCTTAAACCTGATGTGAGTCTCGAGCCCTTTTCGGATAGATCGCTCGGAGGTCTGGCCAATTGCCTGGCAAGGGTGGGTGTCATTGCCGTTCCCATACTGGAGAGAAACCAGTGGGACCGGGAAGCCTCCTTTCTATTCCTTGTCAATCCGACCGCGGGAATCGGGGCCCCGGAGACAGAGTGGCTTCGCGGGTACATGTCCTCGGGCGGCAATGTGATCCTGGCCAAGGGCTACGCGGAGCCCCAGCCGGTTGAGTCTCTCGTCTCGGAGCTGGGATTCGAGATTCTTCCCATGCCGCTGGGGGGTGGTGACAGCACCTCATCATTGGAGCACAAGGAGGCCTGGGCGATATCCTCTGCCGGCATGGCCCCCACCGAGGTTCGCTCCAGGGCGTTTGGGTATCCAACAGCTGTCAGCCGCAGGGTTGGCGCGGGCAGCTTCACCCTGATCGCCGACGGCCGCGTGTTTTTGGATGAGAGCCTCGAGAGTGAGTTGGGGGGCAACCCGGTGAACATAGCCTTCATCACGAGCTTGATCGAAGAACTCAAGGAGAATGCCAGGTATGCCAAGGCTCAGAAAGATTAGCATCTCGCTCTCAGTCATCCTGCTTGCCATGAGCTCAAGAGCCATTGCGGGACTTGCCGGTCCAGGCGAGCCGTGGCTGGGGCTGGCTCTTGCCGCCTCCGGCGTGGTCATTCTCACTTTCCGGTCAGACCTTGGCGTATCCGCGGTATCCCTTTTTCGAATCAGGCCGGGCCGCGCGGCCGCGTTTATTCTCGCCGGGGCCGTCTTCGCCGGGATGGTCATCTCGACACCGGTCCTTCAGCTCTTCGCCTGGCGGCTGCATGAAATCCGCCTGCCTGGCGCCTTTTACCACCTTGTCGCGCAGGTCCTGCCCGGGTTTGCCAGGTCGGGTAGCCTGCTGACCTTCTGGACGGGCAGCAACCTCGAGGCGGTAAGGCTGACCTTCGAAGGCCTGGGTCTCTACGAGATCTGGTACCTGGTGGTAGGGCTGATGATGTTCGGTGCGCTCACCGGAAGGAAGCTCTCCGCACGGGGCGCCCTCCGAGGCGCTGCCGCACTCGGAGCCTACGCGCTCCTGAGATGGCTCGTTGTCACGGCCTTGGCGATCGAGCTCGGCAGGCCTGAAATCGCGTGGCTGCCCCTTTATTCAGTCCTCTCCTGGCTTCCACTCGCCGGAGTGCTGAGATTCGAAGCCGTGCCGCCTGTCCTCGGTGGCGAGCATAAGGGAGCATTCAACCTGAATCGAAAAGGGGCCGGTGTCCTCGCTGCTGTCCTGGGCATGGGTCTTGTCATCGCCTTCCTGCTTGGCTATGAAGACCCCGGGCATTTCAAACAGGGCCGGGTCATGATCGATGAAGCGCATGCCGACTGGGAGTGGGCCGATGAGCCTTTCGATACCACGGCTTACGGGATAAGGGCCGAATACAACTACTATTGTCTCCGCGAGTATCTCGGGCACTTCTACACTGTGAGTCTGAACTACGAGCCAATCACGATGGCCCGGCTCGACAGTGTCGATGTGCTGATGATCAAGACTCCGACAGAGCCGTTCTCAGCCGGCGAGATCGATGCAATCGAGGATTTCGTGGCCGGCGGTGGGGGGCTCCTGCTCATAGGTGACCACACCAATCTCTTCGGGATGACCACGCATCTTAATGTGATTGCTGAGCGATTCGGAATGAGATTTCGATATGACGACACCTTCGACATTATGACAACGGGTTTCTCCCAGTACCGGAAACCGCGGTCTGCTTTTCACCCCGCCGCCAGAGAAGTCCAGGAATTCGGATTCCTGACATCATGTTCCATCGAGGGTGGAATGGGGACCCGGCCGGTCATGCTGGGATGTGGGCTTGGAAGTGAAGATGTCGACTACGGGCATCCCAACTTCTTTGGGAACATCGCTTATGATCTTCGCGACCGGTTCGGTGTGTTTCTCCAGGCAGGAGCGGCCGCATTCGGTGATGGCCGGGTCATGCTCTTCTCCGACAGCACATGCTTATCGAACTTCTGCATGTTCAGCCCCGGCCGATGCGAGCTCGCGCTGGGCATGATCGACTATCTGAACCGCCGCGGCAGACGGTATCCCTTTATCATTCCTATGATGCTCGCCCTCACCGGGATATTGGGAATCGCGCTTGTTGTGACCAGCCTGAGGCAAGGTGGGAGCCTTGTACCGGTTCGGGGCTTTGTAGTGATGTTGCCGGCGCTGCTTGCCGGCGCCGCTCTCGGCATCTTCGCCATATCGCACGTCAATGCCGCTCTCCACGGCAGCCTGGCCTGGCGGCAGTCCGACAAAGTGGTGTTGTTTGATACCGAGCACACGACAGCCTCTTTCTTCACCTACCCCGGCGCCCCCCGGCGGTCCGGCGCGATGGGCTTCGAGGTCCTTTATCTTTGTGCCCAGAGGATCGGAGCTCATCCCTCGACGGGTAGCCTGAAAGAGCTATGCGCCGTCCAGCCTTCCGGCGCGGTAGTCGTCAACCCGTCACGGAGCTTTTCCGGAGAGGATCTTAATTCTGTCGATACATTCCTGAGAGAGGGTGGAATGCTGCTCTTGCTCGACAGCATTTGCAATGGAGCCTCGACGGCCAATGAGCTGCTTGGGAATTATGGCCTTGGCATTGGTCCGGTCCAGGAACCGGAGGCGCTCACAGTGGGGCAAGGAGCAGATGTCACTTCGGGGCACAGGGGGTGCATCACCCCTCGACTGGCCGTCTGGGGTGGCATCGAACTGAGTCATGATGAATCGGGCAGGGCACGAGCGGCGTTTGTACCGGTCGGCAGAGGTGTGCTCCTGGTTGCCACCGACTCTTACGGTTATTCCCACCACGTGCTGGGTTCCCTGCTTGAGCATTCAAGACCCTCGCCGCCGATGCTTGATCTCTATTCAGAAATATATGACCTGCTGGGAAACCTGATTCGGCGTGACGCAAACCCGGAAAATGCTTGTGCAGCGCCAGGCTTGAAGTACTGAAGGGAGTATGCTACACTGGTTCTTGACGGGTGGAGGCACACACCCTTGATACGACCCGCGTGATAAAGGCATCCAACCCGTATGGTTTCACATTCAGCTAGAGAGGTGACGGAGATGAGACCTATGTGGGTATTGCTTGTGGCG
>JAUXGG010000099.1 GCA_030622265.1 Candidatus Eiseniibacteriota bacterium | reverse complement strand
GCGCTACTCCAAGAACGGGCCCATGGATAATATCATCGACCTGAGGTTCACCAAGTACTTCGGCGGTGCGCCGCTCAAGTACAGGCTCTACCTGGAAGTGGATAATGTGTTCAACCGCAAGACCGTGCGCCGGGTCGATTTTGAGACCGGCGAGGCGCCTGTGGCCGGCGAGGGATCGTATGAATACGAGATCGGCGAGGGAACGAGTCCCGAGGATGCCGCGCGCATCGTCGAGGGCACCAATTACAGGGCAACCAACCCCAACTTCAGGGGAAGACCGAGGCAGGTCGCGCTCGGGCTGGGACTGGAATGGTAAAGCGCAGGACAGGCATATGTGCGCCTCTTCCGGGGACAGGATTGTCCCTTTGGGCGGCACTGGCGATTATCGCCATACTCATGCCGGCCGTGGCTATCTCCCAGACCAGTCTTGGTGACCAGCGAGTGGGCACCTCATCGGGCAGTTTCCTGAGGATAGGTGTTGGTGCCAGGCCCGTGGGCATGGGCGGGGCATACGTAGCAATCTGTGATGATGTAGTATCGTGTGCCTGGAACCCGGCTGGGCTGATCTTAATCGATGGGAGTGAATTCGCCCTGACTCATACGGCGCTCCCCGCGGACATCGATTACAATCATGCTTGCTATGGGATGCCGGTGAAAATGCTCGACGGGACCATAGCCCTGCAGTTCGGGGTCCTCTCCACCAACCTGACCGAGACATCCGAGTATCAGCCCTACGGAACCGGCAGGGAATTCTCTTTCACCGATTGGCTCTTCGGACTGTCCATAGCCAAGCGATTCACCGACCGGTTCTCCGGCGGCTTCGCAGTGAAATACGTCCGGGAGGAGCTTGGAGTGGAGATCGGCGGGCCGACCACCAGCGCCCTGGTCTTAGACGCCGGAACTTACTATGAAATCGGACCGCGGAACATGAGGCTCGCCGTGGCCCTGATGAATTTCGGAGGAGACCTCACGCCGGACGGGACCTATGAGACAACGACCGCGAGTGGCACCAGCAAGTCCAATTACGCAGGCTTTGCACCTGCGACGGAGTTCAAGTTCGGGATAGCCCTGGAGCCGATCGTGAGAACCTGGCTGGACACAGTGATCGACTTCGAGCTGGCCCACCCATCCGACAATAAGGAGACCTTCCGGCTGGGTGGCGAAGCAGTATTCAGCAAAGTCCTTGCGGTGAGAGCCGGGCACGACTTCGGCGCGGATGCCATGCAGACCAGCTTCGGCCTCGGGGCGAACGTCACGGTTCTCTCGGTGGCGTCCAGGTTCGACTATTCCGCGACCCTGACCGAGTACCTGAGCACGGTTCACAGACTCTCAATAACCCTGGGGCGGCCATGAGCGGGAAACCGGTGAATTCGAGCATGAATTCTGCGAGATTCAGAAGCATCGCGACGGTGGCGATCCTCTGCCTGGTTTTTAATATGGTCCTGGCAGGCTGCGGGGGCAAGTATGATAAACCTCTGGAGTACTACAAGGAATACCAGCTGGGAGCCTACAATTACGGCAAACCTCTTACGGGGTTTGACGCCGCAACCCACATGGCAATCACCGGCGGCCACCTCTTCCTGAGCTATAAGGACTCTTCGGCTCTGCTGGACTACTTCGCCAGCGGCGTCTTGAACCCGGGTGTTGAGTTTGAGGGCCTCGTCAGGCCTACGATAGTCGGCGAGGGGCTACGCGCGGTGGCGGTCGTTGAAACCGCCGATTCGCTTTCCGTCAAGGTTTTCAGGCCCGGAGGCGGAGAGCCCTTCCTTACCTTCAGCGATCCCGAATGGGTGGAGATCGGCGGGCTCGCGATTGATGACGATGACAATATCTATGTCTCCGACGTTGCCAAGAATTTTGTTAGATCTTATGACAAGCTTGGCAGGCCGCGCTTTGAAGTGGACCTGGCCGACAGCGGCTTCGGTATCGGGCATGTCATGAGTCCCATGGGGCTCTGCTTCGATGGTGAGGCCCTGCTGATAGCCGAGGCTGATGACGAAAAGGCCCAGGTGCAGAAGATCAACGTCAATGAGCCCCAGCAGGGTATCGTCTTCTCTGAGACCGTGCCCTTCATAAGCTCCTTCACCGACAGCGCGGGCAATGAGATTAACTTAAGAAGGCCCGTGGCGGTTGCCACCGATGGCAGAGGAAACATCTACGTGCTCGATGCGGAGCTCGGCCAGATTTTCAGGTATATCTTCGACGGCGAATCGGACACGCCTGTCAAGTCGTCGTCGATTGAAGACCCGGATGTCCTGTCCGATGCGGTAGCAATCGGCACCTATATGGAAAGAATCTACGCCTTTGAGCGCGGAACCGGGACCATCCATATCTGGTATTCAATGGAGCAATGATGAATAGACTGACAATCGCTTTGTGCGCAGCGCTCGTGATCCAGTTGGGCGGCCTTTATCCAGCTCACGCTCACGATGCACCGAGCGGGTCGGAATGGGCAGATCAGGAGCTCTCGGCAACCATGGACGGCGCAATCCCATTCCAGGGACGACAAACCGACGGGAACGCGATCGGGCTGGTCATCACCAATTACGGCTTCTTCGGCAACAACTTCGTAACGCGTAACCCCTCAATGGAGTACCCGTTGGGCTCCGGCCAGGAACACATGATCCGGGCCGGCCTCTGGGTAGGTGGAATAAACGCCGAGGGTGATACCGTGGTATCGACCGGATCGATATCGGGTTACTGGGGGACATCGACCGCGGGCGCCACCGAGTTCAACCCTGCAGCGAAGCTCAGGGAGAGATCGATTCTCATAACCAGCCGCGCATACTCCAAGGATGCCATAAGCGAGCAGGATTTCATCACGGAGTACAAGGATTACCCCAGGCGCCCGAGCAATGACGCCGTACTCCGGGTGAGTGTCAAGCAGGAAGCTTATCTCTGGAGTTACCAGTTCGCCGAGGCTTTCGTCATAGTGAGTTTCACCATCAAGAACGATGGAGAGGGCTTCCTTACCGCCCCCTGCGTCGGAATCTTCGGCGAGCTCTCATCCGGTTGGAAGGGTGCCTATGAACAGTGGCGCCCGCCCGGAAGCTCCTGGTTCAGAAACAAGCAGATGGAGTACTTCCCTGAACACCGGATGTGCGGTGAGCATCACTATACCTACCATAATGGACTGTGCCCCTCCTGGGGGGCCATCGCGATGCTTGGCGCCGAGGGAAGCGTGGTCGACTCCATCGGTGAGGTCAATGTCAATTTCCGGTGGTGGGACTGGTACTGGGAACGGGACAACCCCATGGACGATCCCGTACGCTATGAATTCCTGGCAACACCGCACATCGACCGTACGGATGACATTCAGCCCGGCGAGGATGATCCGGTCGAGGTGATATCCGTCGGGCCGTTCCCGACGATGGCCTCCGGCGACAGCATAGTGGTAGTCTGTGCCTTCCTGGGTGGGATGGACCGCGAGAGCCTGATCGGTAATGTGGAATGGGCTCAGAGAGCTTATGACAATGACTATGTACTTCCCTCCCCGCCCCAACCCTCACGCTTCAGGGTCCAGCCGGACCAGGGCAGGATCACCCTTCTCTGGGACAATTACCCTGAGGACAAAGAGGACCCCTTCTACGGAACCCTGGATTTCGAGGGTTACCGGGTCTATATCACGCGTACCGAGGGAGCGACGAGTGATGAATTCGATCTGGTCCGCGAGGTCGACCTCGTAAACAGCATAGGCTATGACACCGGGCTGGAATCGATAAAAGAGGACAACACTGTAAACGACACCCTGTACAACTATCGCCTCGACATAGACAATGTCAAGGATGGCTTCAAGTACTGGGTCGCGCTGACGGCTTTCGACCGGGGCGTGCCCGAGGAGGGCGTGGCAAGCATGGAGAGCGGCATCCGGGCAACTAGGGTGCTGGTCATACCGGGCACCCAGCCCGCCACAGACGCCTCCGGAGTCACGGTGGTCCCCAATCCTTACCGGGGATCGGCGATCTGGGACGGGGCCCGCGACCGTGAGAAGTATGTCTGGTTCGTGAACCTCCCCGTGCAGTCGACCATACGGATCTACACCCTGGCCGGCGACCTGGTCAAGACCATCGACTTCGATGGCAGGACATACGACGCCGCAGACGTCCAGGGCCTGAGGACCAGCGTGGAGAGGACCGTTGCCATCCCGGGCGGCATCTGCGCCTGGGATCTTGTCACGGATGAGGACCAGGCGATTGCCACCGGCCTCTACATGTACTCGGTCGAGGATATGGAAACTGGAAAACACCACGTCGGCAAGATGATGGTGATAAGGTGAAACGTCATATGAGAGTCATAATACTCGGACTTGCTCTGGCTGCGGTGCTGGCTGTGCTTGCGGGCTGCGCCGACATGCAAGACATTACGGTGCCGAACCTGGCCCCCCAGACTTATGTGGCCCTGGCCGACAGCGTGAGAAACCCGACGGTCTATATCCAGACCCTCAACTGGTGGGGCGATGACAAGGACGGCGAGGTCGTGGGCTTCGAGTACCGGTGGTCCTCCGACCCCGGACTGCCCGGCTGCGGCCTACCGGCCGACTGGACCTTCACGGAGGAGAACTCGAAGGTCTTCCACCTTCCGGTGACCGACAGCATAGGGACCCATTCTCTCGAGGTGCGGGCGATGGACAACGAGGGTGCGGTGGATGAGACGCCGGCAACCCTTCGTCTCCCGGTTACCAATAACCCGCCGGTGGTAAGGATATATGACCGGGGAGCCCTTCCCGACACCACTTTTCCGGCCCTGCGCATCAGGTGGGTCGGCGACGATCCCGAGGGCAATGAGACCATCCTCGGGTACAAGCTCTGGCTCGATGGCAATGAGCAAAATGCCAGGGTCCTCTCCCCCGCCGATACCACCGTGTCCCTCGTGCCTGCGGACTTCGAGGACCGCTTCGGCACCAGGACGCTCAATCTGGTCGCCATAGACTCAGGCTGCGATACCAGTGCCGTGGTGACCTATACCTGGTACATAAAGGAGACCACCGGAGATCTGCTGGTAGTAGATGATATAACCAGCGCCCACGCGGGCAATGCCAAGAGCGACAAGTTCTACGCGGAAGCTCTCGGTTCCTGTGTCGCAGCCTACTCGGAGCTGGCCCTCGAGCGATACGGTGGCAGCGTCAGTTACCCGCATAACTTTCCCGAGCTCGTCAAGATGTTCGAGACCGTGATCTGGTACAGCGATCCGCTCAGGCCGGGGACGGAGAGCCTCGAGGAGATGGACGATGTATATCCATCATATGTCCAGTCGGGAGGGAACTTCCTGGTGGTCAGCCTGGGAGCCATCGGGACGGACGGAGCGCTCACCGATTCGGTCGGTTTCGAGGTCTTCGGCATCGACGGCCTCTATATGAGGAACGGGAGCAGTGATTTCGACTGCAAGCGCTGGGTCATATATCCCAATGCCGGCGTCGGCCTCGATACCTTGAAGGTGAGCGGCCTCTACTCCGGCGTGGAGTGCATGCGCCCCACCGCCGAGACGACCCCGCTCTTCCATATTCCGCCCGGTGTGGCCGCAGCCGATACCGTGGACTACTACCTCGGAGTGCTCAACTCCTATGGAGGAGGCAAGGCAGGCCTGCTGACCTTCCCCATGAGCAGGTCCGATTCCTACGGGAATGCGCAGAGTGAGTTTTGCAAAGTCATCAACCTCATGTTACAGTGAGCACATCTCTTAAGGGGGACCGGTAATGAGCAAGCGAGCGGGACTGATTGTGATCATCGCGGCAGGAATTCTCTGGGGCCTGAGCGAGATCTTCCTCGGAGATGTTTTCTACAAGTTCCACATACCGATGAGAGCCGCATCCATGACCGCGATAGGCTTGTTGCTGCTCACAATCGGTCGCTTTGCCTATGACAAGCCCGGCAGCTCAATAGCCACCGCCCTCCTGGCCGGGGCCTTGAGATGCCTCCTCCCCAAGCTCTTTATCTGCCACTTCACCGCCATAGCCATTCAAGGCTTTGTCTTCGATGCTTCCTGGACCGCGCTCAGGGCCGGTGAGAAGGACTCAATTCGAAGAGCATGGCTTTCGGCTGCGCTTGCCACCTTCGTGGGCTTCGCTGCTTTCGGGTTCCTCGGGGCCTATGTCTTCGGATTCGGAAAATGGGTCGCCGCCGGTCCCATAGGAATCCTTGCCTGGACCATGAAGTCGGGAGCTTTCGCTTCGGTTCTGCTTCTGGGCCTCGTGCCCGTGGCAGGCAAGATCGCGGCATACCTGGCCAGGAAAGAGGTAGCGCCACAGACATAAAGCGACGGGGACCGTTCGCAACCTACTCGAAGACCAGCACACCTTTCTGGCGTTTAAGATGCGGGCCTTCGTGCGGGGCCGTGTAGGACGCCGCGATGAACTCCATCCCCCAGAGGATAATGCCCGCAGAAACGTATATCCAGAACATGATCACGATGATTCCCCCGATGGAGCCGTAGATGCTCGTGATCTGGGTCATCCCGATATAGGTGAGGAAGGCCTTCTTGGCCAGCTCCCAGATCACCGCG
>JAUXGG010000138.1 GCA_030622265.1 Candidatus Eiseniibacteriota bacterium | reverse complement strand
CTACGGCGTCATATTCACAGTAAGGGAAGCCTTGAAGGAACTCAAAATACCTCCCGGGGACACGACGGCGAGTCTGCAGGGTTTCGGGAATGTTTCCCAGTATGCTATCGAGCTCTACCAGCAGATTTTTGGTAAGGTGATCTGCGTCTCATGCTGGGACCAGAGCGAGGGGTGTTCGTACAGCTTCCGAAAGTCTGACGGTATCGACTTTAAGGAGCTCCTGGGGATGACCGACCGCTTTGGAGGGATCGATAAGGCCAAGGCCAAAAACGCCGGCTATGATGTGCTTCCCGGCGACGCCTGGCTCGAGCAGGATGTCGACATCCTGATCCCGGCTGCTCTTGAAAACCAGATAACCGTGGACAATGTGGCGAAGATACGTCCCAGGGTCAAGATCATCGCCGAGGGAGCAAACGGTCCTACGACGCCTGAGGCCGACAAGCTTATTGCCGAACGAGGCATATTCATGATACCCGACTTACTTGCTAATGCAGGCGGTGTGACCTGCAGTTACTATGAGCAGGTCCAGAGCAATATGAACCACTACTGGGACAGGGATGAGGTTCTCGGCAGGCTGGACAGCAAGATGACCTCGGCCTTCAACGCCGTGAGCCAACTTGCCAAGAAGCGTAATCTATACATGCGCGACGCGGCTTATGTCATAGCGGTGAGTCGAGTAGCACAGGCCTGCAAAGACCGAGGATGGGTGTAGCCGACTTCATCGCCTCTTTAGTGGCCATACAGACGGAAAGATGGTTGCCCGGATGCCTCAAAGGCGTTACAGCCCTCATCACCGTTCTCTGGCGCAGTTCAACCGCAAGTTTCTTAAGGGCGGTGACAGGTTCACCTACATAGGCTCGGGCTCGATCGGCGGCAAGGCTCATGGACTTGCCCATATTAAGGGAATTATCGAGTCGAGTCTGATGGACCGGTTCGCACCCGGCATAACCGTAGAGATACCGACGCTTACGGTCATAGCCACGGACTATTTCGATCTTTTCATCAAACAGAACCACCTTGAGGAGATCATCCACACTGAAACCCGGGATGATCGGATAGCCCACGCGTTCCAGAAGGCGGATCTTCCTGCGCAGCTGGTGGGAGACATCAGAGCATTGGCTCGTGAAGTCCACACCCCCCTGGCTGTCCGTTCCTCGAGCATGCTCGAGGATACCATGTTCGAGCCGTTCGCGAGTGTCTATGGCACCAAGATGACCCCGTGCAACCAGCCGGATGCCGACACCCGTTTTCACAGACTCACGGAGGCCATCAAGCTCGTGTATGCATCGACCTTCTGTTCCGACGCCGCGAACTATATGAGGTCGACACATCATGCCAGGACCGATGAGAAGATGGCGGTGATCATTCAGGAGGTGGTTGGGACCCGGTTCGGCGACAGGTACTACCCTCACCTATCCGGTGTGGCCCGCTCTCATAACTTCTACCCTTTCGGGCATGCCAGGCCGGAGGAGGGGGTTGTGGAGCTTGCCCTCGGACTGGGCCGGACGATCGTGGATGAAGGATGTGCCTGGGCCTATTCACCTGAATACCCGCAGACTGATCCCCCCTACAACTCGATCGGTGACTTGCTTAAACAGACCCAGACCAGCTTCTGGGCGATCAACATGGGCCGGCCCCCTGCGTATGATCCGATTAACGAGACAGAGCACATGACCAGGTGCGACCTCGGAGACGCCGAATACGACCGTAGCCTGAACCACCTGGTTTCCACATTCCAGCCCGAGAACAATAGAATCGACATGGGGGCCCATGGCCGGGGTCCGAAGATAGTCAATTTCGCTCCGCTGCTCAAGGCGGATATCCTGCCTGTCAATGACTTGGTGAAATTGCTTCTCAAGACTTGCGAGGACAGCCTGGGCGCTCCGGTGGAGATTGAGTTCGCGATGACCCTGGGCCGTGAGAAGCCGGGGCCGGCGCGATTCGGTTTCCTTCAGATGCGGCCGATGGTTGTATCCGATGAGCGTGTGGATGTAAGCCCTGAAGAGATGTCGGGAGACAATGTGGTCCTGGCATCAGAGAATGTCATGGGAAACGGGTTAAGCAAAACGATACGGGATGTTGTATACATCAAACCAGAGGCTTTTGATGTTGATCACACGGTCCGTATGGCCGAAGAGCTTGAGGGGATCAATCAGCAGCTGGTAGAGGCCAGGCAACCGTATCTGCTTATCGGCTTCGGCCGGTGGGGGACTTCAGATCCGCAGGGGGGAATTCCTGTGAAGTTCGGTCAAATTGCGGGAGCTAAGGTGATAGTCGAAGTGACCCTGCCGGGCCTTGACTTCAGCCTGAGCCAGGGGTCGCACTTCTTCCACAACGTGACCAGCTTTCGAATCGTGTACTTCTCGATCCGCCACGCGGGTCGCTTTGCAATAAACTGGGATTGCCTCAACCGCCAGCCGGCCGTTGCGGAGACTGAGTACTTGAGACAGGTCCGTTTTGATTTTCCCCTGTGCGTTAAGGCCGACGGCCGAACCAGTATGGGAGTGATCTATCGTGAAACCGCCTGAGCGAGAGAGTAGAGACCTGATTCGCTTTCTCCAGGAGAGGGAGAAGGAGCTGGCCTGCCTTTACAGGGTCGAAGAGATTGTCAACAAGCCGGACGCCACCCTGGAGGATGTATGCGGGATCACCATAGCTGCAATACCAGCGGGGTGGCAGTACCCGGAAGTCTGTGTGGTGAGGATAACCGTCGAGGGTGCCCAGTATGAATCCGAGGGAATGAAGGACACCCCCTGGGTCCAGCATGCGGAAATAAAGGTCCAGGACCGGAGCGTGGGGCAGATCAGCGTTTGGTATACCGAGGAGAAGCCTACTGCGGACGATGGGCCGTTTCTCAAGGAAGAAACCAAATTACTCCGGACCATAGCTGAGAGGATCGGGCAATTCATCACGCTCACGCAGGTCAAGGATATTGCCCGCCATTATGAGGCCGGGGGCGAGCATCCCGACAACGGTGCGGACGCCGGGTGGCGTGTCCTGGTGAAACTGGTGAGGGCGACGGACAAGAACCTCTTCCTTGTCATATGCCAGAAGATGTTGAACCAGCTTGCGTGGGCCGGCGTTGAGGAGATCGAGGAGATCCTCTCGAGCTGCCGCATCGGCTGGAGGGAGCGAGACGAGGAGGTATTCCTTGATGAGAACCAGCCTAGTCCTGCAAGGATGACGCCTCTCTCGGAAGAACTGGGCGAACGTGTGCTTGAGATCGCTGCGAGCAATCTCCCTGGGAGTCAGATCATGGCCATGATCCAGAAGTGGATGCAGGAGGACAAGCTGGATTTCCTGGTCCACGCCGTGAACCGTGATTCGTCACTTGCGGAGTTAGGCGAAGCCATGGAGCGCTATATGCGCATCGCCTCCGGCGGTCATGATGTTGTAACCCCAACAAGAGTCGGCATGAGGGTGGAACTTATCCGACGCCTGCTCTCCGAACAGCTTCAATACATAAACGTGGCCAAGCGCTATTTCAGCATCGACGACTTCAACGATATCCTCGGACGCTTGGTCCACTCGCGAGACAGCCGTGGAAAGCTGGGTGGCAAGAGTGCCGGCCTCCTTCTTGCCGCACAAGTCATGAGGAAATCCGCCGAGACGTTTGAAGAGCTCCGTGACATAAGAATCCCCCAGACATGGTATGTCGCGTCCGACGTGGTGCTGGAGTTCCTGAGATTCAACAACCTCGGCGATGTTATTGAGCAGAAGTATAAGGAGGTGGACCAGGTACGGCTTGAGTATCCGCATGTGATTCAATCCTTCAAGGGCTGCCGCTTCCCTCCTGATATCGTCCAGGGTCTGTCAATGGTGCTGGACGGGTTGCAAGACAGACCGCTGATCGTTCGAAGCTCAAGCCTCCTTGAAGACAGAATGGGGGCGGCCTTCTCGGGCAAGTACCGCAGCCTCTTCATATCCAACCAGGGAACCAAACAGGAACGGCTTGAAGCGCTTACCGGAGCCATAGCCGAGGTGTATGCTTCGACATTCGGGCCGGACCCGATCGAGTACCGGGCCGAGAGGGGGCTGATCGACTTCGGTGAGCAGATGGGGGTCCTGATACAGGAAGTCGTGGGCACCAGAGTCGGCGATTACTTCCTGCCGTCCTTTGCGGGGGTTGCGTTCAGCAGAAACGAGTTCCGCTGGTCGCAGCGCATCGATCGCGAGGATGGCCTGATGAGACTTGTGCCGGGGCTGGGTACCCGGGCGGTCGACCGGGTAGCGGATGATTACCCTATCCTCATCGCTCCCGGGCAACCGGGGCTTCGGGTCAATGTCTCCACGGATGAGATTGTCCGCTACTCCCCGCAGAAGGTCGATGTCATTAACCTCAAGACCCATGCCTTCGAAACCGTTGATGCCCGCGATCTCCTGAGACTGGCCGGTGACGAGATACCGGGAGTAGACAAGATGATATCCATATACGATGGAGATCGGCTGCGGCATGCCATGGGAATGGGAGTGGACTTCGAGAAGGACGACTTGATCGTGACCTTCGATGGGCTGATAGGCGAAACGGGTTTTATCAGGCAGATCAGGAGCGTGCTCACCCTCCTTGAGAAGGAGTTCGAAACCCCTGTCGATATTGAGTTCGCCCATGACGGGAAGCATCTGTACCTGCTCCAGTGCCGGCCGCAGAGTCACTCGGGGGACAGCGTCCCATCACCCATACCCAAGGATCTTCCCGAACGCGATCTTCTCTTCACAGCCGACAGATACATTTCGAACGGGCGGATTCCCGACATCACACACATCGTGTATGTAGACCCTGACGGATACAGCGAGATTGCCGACAGGTCGGATCTGGTCGCCATAGGCCGGGCCGTAAGCAAACTCAACAAGCTCCTGCCCAAGCGGCAGTTCATTCTGATGGGACCGGGCCGCTGGGGAAGCCGCGGCGACATCAAACTCGGAGTCAGCGTAACCTACTCCGATATAAACAACACTGCGATGCTCGTGGAGATTGCGCGCAAGAAGGGCGACTATACGCCGGAACTGTCTTTCGGTACTCACTTCTTCCAGGACCTGGTGGAAGCCGGCATTGTTTATCTGCCACTCTATCCGGATGAAGATGACGTGATCTTCGATGAGCGCTTCCTGAGAAGCTCCACCAGTATGCTAGGAGATGTCGCACCTGAGTTTGAGTCCGTTTCCCCTGCGATCAGGTTGATAGACGTCGCGCAGGCAACGGACGGCAAGGTGCTCCGCGTTCTGCTTAATGCCGACCTTAGTGAAGCGGTAGGGGTATTTGTCGATCCGGGTGAGAAGTTGAGCGCCGTTCACCGCATCGATAAGGCCGGTCCGGAGGCAGTCGATTCCTACTGGGCCTGGAGATTCCGGATGGCTGAGCACATCGCCGAGCAGATTGACCCGGACCGTTTTGGGGTCAAAGCCATCTATGTCTTCGGTAGCACCAAGAATGCAACGGCCGGTCCCAAGAGTGACATAGACCTCATAGTTCACTTCGAGGGAACACCTGAGCAGCGCAAGGAACTGGAAACATGGTTTG
>JAUXGG010000283.1 GCA_030622265.1 Candidatus Eiseniibacteriota bacterium | reverse complement strand
ATATCGAGTACTATATCTCCGCCGGGGACAATAGCGGACGCCGGTCAACGCGCCCGCAGGTCGCGCCCGGGGCCTGGTACTCGTTTAATACCGGCGGAGATGACCTCTCAGGGCTGGTGGATGGGGGAGAGGCCTCGGCCAGCCTACGGCTGGCTCAGAACATACCTAATCCCTTCAGGGGCGCAACCCGGATATACTATGAACTTCCCCGGCCGGCGATGTTGAGGATCGCGATCCATAATGTGCAGGGCCAGCAAGTGGCCGTGCTCGCGGACACCTACTGCGAGGGCGGTATCAGGTGTGTGGAGTGGGATGGAAGGTCCGGCACGGGTGATCCCCTTCCCAGCGGAGTTTACTTCTATACCATGACATCCGGCAAGCAGACGGAAAGGCGCAGGCTGGTTTTGCTTAAATAAGGCCATATGTCCTCCCACTTTCTGTTGAGAGTGATCTGATTATGGTATAGGGCGCCGTTCAGAGCCGGCACATCAGATCCGCCGGTATATCCCGCGGCTGCGGCTCATCAGCTTGAAACTGATCATCTCCCGTCTCAGGCTCGCCACATCTTCATGAAATTCCACGAGCATGCGGTTGACCTCGATCTCGGGGTAATGCCGGTCCGGCTCGAATTCCTCCACCAGCTTTCCCAGGATAATCTGCCGCTTCTTAAGCTGCGACGGGATGCTCGCCAAGCGTCCGTGCCGGAAAAAGGTCTTGAGATCGGGTTGAGGCAAGGAAACCAGGTCTACAAGACTTCTCTCGAGCACTGCCGGAACCAGGGAATAGGTCTGGTAATACTGGTCCTTGGCATCGAATGACTGGCCGCGATGCTCAGTCCACCAGGTAATACTGGATGGACGTTACTACCCTGATCCGCTTTACCTCCGGTGAGTTACGGTCCCTGTCGTTGATTGAGAAATAGCCTTGGGCAGCATGCCGAATCTTGCCAACCTTGCTTTCTGAATCCTCGGCGAACTTGGCTGCGGCTCTCCGTGCGTCCTTTGCGGCCTCCACAATCATAGCAGGTTTTATCTCGTTGAGGCTGGTAAAGAGGAATTCGATCGGGCTCCGCCAGCTCTGTGCCGCTAGCACCAGACCCTGTCCGACAAGCCTGCCGGATTCCTCAATGCTGAGCCTTACCAGGTCTACGCTAGCGGTCCGCGTGGTGATGGTTACCTCGCCCATGTACCTGAAAGGAGCCCGGTTGTTCCCGCGCCTTCGGTCGGCCTCATTGTCTGTGATATTAGGCGCGGAAAGGGACATCTCATCCTGTCTGAAACCCGACGCCAGCAAGAATTGGGTGATTGCCCGTCTGCCCGACTCAATCTCTCCCTGAAGTTCGGCGAGGTCGTTTGCGGCGACACTGAAGGTGATGGGCCATATGGCCAGATCTGTCTCCACCTCACGTTCCGCCAATCCCTTTACCGTTACATATCTGTCGCGTGCCCGGCCCTTGTAGAAACCGTAGCCGATTCCCATCCCGGCAATGGCAAGGCATATACCGAGAACGATTGCGCTAACCAGTCTGTCTTTCCACATTTCTTGTCCTCCGGTTACCGGACCTGGATCCCCGCGCTGTCATTCAGTGTGACGCCGGGTTCGGGTGATTACCCGCTAGAACCGTGGATTTTTGGCCGGGGTATTCAAGATGTTCTCCGTCTCAACAGCTGGTATAGTCGGAAGGGGTAAGACATGACAAGGAAGAAACAACTCATCATTCTCGCGGTAGTCTGTCTCGCGATTGCCCTGGCATACACTTCGCTCTGCTATGTTCACCTGGGCTATGTGGGAGTGATTGACACAGGTGATGGTCCGAGGCTGCTCGACCGCGGGCTACATATCAAGCCGCCGCTTGAGGATGTGACCTTCTATCCCGTGCGAAGCCGGAGAATTCACCTGAGGACGATCGACGAGGGTGTGCACGGCAGGATCGAGTTCGACGTGGTGTTGCTGCTCTCTGTCTCGAGGGACAAGGTGATCCATCTGCATGAGACCTATGGGGGAGCATACATGGAGCGCCTGGTCTCGCCGCTGGTGGTGGAGCACTTCCGCATCCGGGGAGATGGGTCGGGAGAGTGGAGGGATGGCATCGGAAGCGAGAAGGCAGCCGAAGGAATCGTGGAGCGGATCATCTCCGGGGCCGGACCTCATGGAGTCGATATCGTCAAGGCGGGAATCCGCTCCTTCGACGTTCGCCTGAACGAATGAGGGGACGGCCTGCTCGCTCGAGACCACGCCTCATGGAGCCAAAGTAAAGGGGCCTAGCTTTCTCATTCGCTGTGTACGCGAATGGCGTACATTAAGGCCGTGCCCCGATTGATCAGCTAGGGTGAGAAACTGTTCAAGGCATCGTCAATCTCATCGAAAGTCTTGAAGATGCTCTCGAGCTGAGTAATCACAAACAGGGACTTGACTTTCTTGGTCGGCCTGGCGATAACTAGCTCCCCTCCGGCATTCTTAATCGAAGTGAAGGCGGTTATGAGGACGCCCAGCCCCGGGCTGTTCATCCAGTCCACATTGCCGAGATCGATGACGAAGTTCTTCTTGCCCTGGTCGAGGAAAGTCTTCACGGCGTCGTGAAACTTCGCATTCTCCGGGCCGCCCATCATCTTTCCCTTTGGCGTGAACACCACCGCATGATAGGCCTCTTTGGTGTCAAACTTCATAGTTCACCTCCTCACCCATGGTAGGTGTCTCTCAATCTCAATAGGAACTTTATACACCAAACGGTGCGTGACTTCAAGCATGTAGTAGCGGCTGTAGTTACAGCACAGAAATGTCATGTATTCTGCAACATAGAAATGTCACGCTGTCTTAAGGCCTCCTCTTTGAGGGCCTCGTGTCTTTGCTTCTTGGTTATCCTGGTGATCTTCCTGTGCCTGAGTTTCCTATCCTTTGTAGAGCACCGACATCTTCCCGTTGAGATGCTCCCGGACCTCTACCCATACCCTGGAGTAGTTGGCCCGATACCGGTCAGGCAGTATCTGGTACTTCTGGGCATCGTGGGATATGGTGTTATCTGGATTTACATGCCGCTTCCTTTTAAGGCAGAGGATATCATCCAGCCTGATGCCGGCGGGTACCGGCCGATAGCAGGAGCCCTCCTGGCGCGGACTACGGCCGAAGCGCCTGTTCCACTTGGGGATGAATTCCTCCCACAGATAGTTATTGGCCCCATCCAGGGTAGTGATCCCATTTAGCCTCAACTCATTGATCAGGCGGTCCTGAAGCGTCTTGAAGTCTCGCTCTATACGCCCCTTGGCCTGGGGTGAGCCCGCATGGATGAACTCCACACCTAACTCACCCAGAGCCCGCTGGATCTGAGTCTCGCCCTGATCAGGGCTTGTCCTTATGTGACAGCCACCCCGACGAGTAATCTTGAACTTGCTGTCCTTGTCAAAGTAGATCACCCACGGTAAGCCCTTGGAGCGGAAGGACATCTTGAGCACCCGCATATTCTCCATCGTAGTATCATGCTCCACAAACCAGCCCGCCTGCATCTTGTTGGTCGCATCATCTACCAGGCATATCAGATTCAGCAACTGATCGAGCCCGGGAAGCCAGCGATGGAAAGAGGTGTCCATCTGAGTCATCTGACCCTCCTGGGCCATAGGCTCTCGGCTCTGACGGTGCTTAGGGCGCTTCCTGGCCTTCTTCTCATAGACCCCGCTTACCCTGAGGATCCGCCGTACCATCTCACGGCTTATACCTATGCCCTCCTCATCATTCAGGTACTCCGTGAAGTGGCTCATATTGAAGCCCT
>JAUXGG010000150.1 GCA_030622265.1 Candidatus Eiseniibacteriota bacterium | reverse complement strand
GCATGTCCATGTCCAGGAGGACGATGTCGAAGGTCTCACTTTCCTGAAGGCCGGCTACCTCTCTTGAATCATTGACCACGGTTGTCTCGAAGAGGCCGGTCTGCATCAGGAAAACCATCAGGTAATTGGTAACCGCCGGGTCGTCATCGACAATCAGTATTCGCTTCATGGCTTTTCCTTGGCCGCCACCTGCGTCTTCTTGCCCGCAGGTATCCGGATGGTGAAAGTGGTGCCCACATTGAGCTCGCTGGAGACCGAGATACTGCCGCTATGCTCGCTGATGATCTTGAAAGCTATGGACAGTCCCAGCCCGGTTCCACCCTTCGCCCGTTTTGTGGTAAAGAAAGGATCGAAAATCATCTTCCTGGTCTTCTCGGTCATCCCCTTGCCATTATCCTCAATCTTGACAACGATGTTCCCCCCATCCTCGCCGGTCCGCACCGTGATCATGCCCTTCCCGTCGTCCGGCATGGCCTGCCCCGCATTGACCAGCAGGTTTATCAGCACCTGCTCGATCTTCTGGGAGTTGCCGATAAAGGTCGGGAGATTGGGCACCAGGTCCAGTTCGATTTCAGCCCGCTTATGCACCTCGTTGTGCACGAGCCTGGCGCTGGCCTCGATCAGGGTATTGATATCCACGGTATCCACCAGCAGCCCTTCATCCTTCCGGGCGAAGTTGCGCAGGCTCTCCACGATGGCCTTGATGCGCTCCGAGCCGTGAGCCATATCGTCGACCAGGGTCATTATGTGCTCACGGAAGAAGTCATACTTGAGTCTCGCGATCTTAAGGTCCTGATGCGATGCGTAATGATCATCGACTATGGGAAGCATGTCATCAAGTGACTGCTTGATGATCTTGATATTGCCGCGAATGAACTGGTTGGGGTTATTGATCTCGTGCCCGATACCGCTCACCAGCTGCCCAAGCGAGGCAAGCTTGTCGGCCTGCTGGAGTTGCTGCTCATAGGTCTTCTCCAGCGTTACGTCCCTGTAGAACTCGAGAATGCCGTCCACCTCATGGTCCTTGTTGTAGACCGGAAGCGCGTGGACCTCCAAATACCTGTCATCGTGCTTTATCAAAAGCGTAAGCGGGGTCTTATCCTTCAAGATCCTCGCCAGGCGGCAATCCTCGCAGGGCCGCTCCCTGCCGAAGAAGCCCTCGTAGCAGTGCCCCCCGGCTTGGATATCGTCCCTGTTGGTCATGACGATCTTGCGGTTCTTATCGATCAAGACAACATCGTCCGGGATGGCCTCGAACATGGTCTCGAGCCTGCCCTTGGACTCTTCCAAACCACTGCTCACCCGGTCAAGGTAGGAATTCACTATGCCCAGGTTCTCGCGCTGCTCCTCGAGCTCTGCGGTTCTCGATGTGATTTCGGCTTCGAGCTTCTCGAGGCGATTGCTGTACTCCTTCTCTTCCTCCTCCTTCATCCGGAGCTTGTCCCTGTACTCCCGTCGCTCGAGGGCGAAGTTAAGGGTCCTGCCGATCTCGCTCAGCATCTTCTGCTCCTCAGGAAGCAGCTGGTACTGGTCATCCAGGTAACCCACCCGGATCACACCCTTCTCCTTGCCCCCCACAACCAGCGTCACCGAGATGTGATTGTCCGGCGAAGGCTCCTGGCCGTACTCGACCCCCCCGTATACCGAGTGGACCACGACCTCTTCGGGATAAAGCACCCCGGAGCTGAGGTACCGGGGCAGTTCGGTAAAGAAGGACTCTGTCGTAGGGGATACCTCTATCCACTCCATCACCCTGTAGAGGCAGGCAAGCTCCTTGATTCTCTCGTCTTTTTCCGACTCGGTGCGCTGGCTCAGGCCTCCAAACTTGTTCCCGAAGAATACGTAGATGCCGCCCTCTTCAACTGCGGCATGCCCTACCTTCAAGGGTATTGAGCAGGCCTCATCATCGGATGGGGAAAAGACGGCTATGGCGCGGTTGCCCGCCTTCGCCTTGGCCATCGCCGACCGGAAGGTCTTGAGCGAGAAGTCGGAGACAAGCCCCTCCAGGGTGATCTCATTGTCGGAGTATCCGCCGGGCAGGCAGTCCTTCCGGAAAAGATCGCTCGCGTGAATCAAGCGCTCATTATCATCGAGGATGAGAAGGTAATCGAAGATGCCTTCCATGAAGTCGTAGAGGTTCTTAAGCCTGATCAATCGCGCCTCCCATGTCCGGTAAGACGCCCGCGGCCCGCTCAGGCGCCGCAGCAACCTTGCGCCGCGCCCCCGGCCCCTTCTAAGACCTTACCCGGAATCTCTCGGTGCCCACCTCGCGGATCTCCTTCTTGTACTTCTCACCGTGGGTGAGCGGGGGCTGGATAGCTACTCTGCCGGTTCCCGTACCGGTCGGTACGAGGCGCGCCTCACCCGCATGCTCCCGGTCCTGTCCCGTATTCCAGTAGAAGGCTCTCAAGAGCCCGAGTTTATCTCCGACTATCCGGGCCAGGTCGGCCGTAAGATCGTCGCTCTTTGGGATGCCGAACTCCGCGGCAAGTCCATCCAGGACATCTCTGCCGGACAAGCCCGCGGGCGGCTCGACCGCCTCGGCGAACTTCACCACCCGGCCTTCGAAGTTGCATCTTGTACCTGAAGTCTCAAGGTATGTGGAGCCGGGAAGGACAATATCGGCATACTGCGTGGTCTCGGTATTTGTCCAGTCCATGGCCGCGAGGAATTCGACATTCTCAAACCACGCCCCGGTCCGTCCCCAGGCCATGGGGTCCTCTCCAAGGACGAGCGCCGAGCGGATCTCACCGCTCTCTAGAAGCTCCCTCAAGCCGGCGTGATCTTGCGCGCCCTTCAGGCCCGCCGGGTTCGGCACCCTGCCCACACCAAACGCGGGATCGGCCCCCATTATCTCCAGCGCA
Source organism: Candidatus Eiseniibacteriota bacterium (assembly GCA_030622265.1). Taxonomy (GTDB): domain Bacteria; phylum Arandabacterota; class Arandabacteria; order Arandabacterales; family Arandabacteraceae; genus JAUVJV01. The sequence goes on along the minus strand of JAUXGG010000150.1, from coordinate 2,466 downwards.
GCGCTGTTGGCCGTGATCCGCGGAAGGAGCAGATCGGCCCTTGCTCCGGCGGCCCGCAGGAGGGTGATGAAATTAGCCAGGGTCTCTAGGTCTCCCACCGCCCTGTCCTGCGCCCGGTCAAGACCATGGATGAATACCACACGCTTGGCTTTGCGGATGATCTCGGCGGCATCTTGGATGTCCTTAGCCTCGATACCCGAGGCATCCGAGGCCTTCTCGATCGAGAAGTCGCGGTCTGCCAGGAACTCGGCCGCGCCGGGTATCTTCTTGACGGTCTCCGGCTTGAAGTGGCCGTCGTCTAAGAGCACCTGCATGACCGTGTTCCAGAGAACCGCGGCCGTGCCGCGCATGGGATCCATGGCGACCGTGGAGATGATCCGGTCGATCTTGCCCAGCGCCGAATTAGCCACTATCAGCTTGGCCCCGTTTTTCGCGGTCTGGATAACATCCACCGCGAGCACCTGGTGATCGGCCTCAAGCGAGGTATTATTGCATATTATGAGATCGGCATCCTTGATCACGCCCCTGTCGGCGGTCGATGCCGTAAAGCCGAAGGCCTCATCCAGCGCTCCCGATTCCTTTCCGGCGCCCAGTATCGAAAGCGAAGCGACATTGCTCGTACCCAGACCTTCCCTGGCTATCCGTCCGGCCAGGTAGATCTCCTCATTGGTGAGCTCGGGTGAGACGAAGACGGCCACCTTCTCCGGACCGTACTTCTCCGCGACGCGCCTCATCTGCGTCACTATCAACTGCTGGGCCTCACAGAGGTCATGCTTGCTTCGCTCGGTGCCCCTTCGGACTTCGGCCTGCCGCAAGCGCCTTTTCTTCACGAAGAGCTCATACCCGAACCGCCCGTAGCGGCAAAGGTACTCTCCCGGAACACCTGAAGGCGATACGTGATAGCGGCCGCCTCCGAAGCGCTTGACCACGATGGGGCAGGCCAGCGAACAGAAGGCGCAGGCCGACGCCACTCTGTCGGTCTCAAGCGATGCCCGGCCCGGGAAGGGATACTTCACCGAGAGCGCCCCCGTGGGACATGCGTCGACACAGTTGCCGCAGCTGGTGCAGCTGGTCTCGACCAGGGGATCATTAAGAGCGGGTCTCATCTCGGAGCGGAAGCCCCGGCCCACCATACCCAGCGCGGGCACGGCAAGCATAAGGGCACATGTCCTGACGCACCTGGTGCAGAGAATACATTTGTTGGGATCATAGATTATATAGGGATGGCGCTCGTCCACCTTGTGCTTGCGTACCTGGCCCTTGTACTTTTCCATGTCGACGCCGTAGCGCTCGGCATGAAGGCGAAGCTCACAGTCATCGAAGCGCACGCAGCCGCAGGAAAGGCAGCGGGCACACTCATGCACATTATCCTCATACTCAAGCCCCGTGGCCACCTCGGTGAAGTTGCCTCTCCTGGCCTCCACGTCAATCATGTGGACTTCGTGGCGGGGACTTTCCTTGATGTGCCCGAGTTCCGCCTTGCCGGGCTTGCTCCAGAACTCTTTTGTTACCGTGAAGGGTTTGGGCTTAAGCTCGGCGCCGGTAAGATAAGAGTGGATGGCCTTGCCCGCCCTCTGGCCGTCCCTTATGGCGTCAATCACCACCGTGGGGCCGTCTTCGGCATTATCGCCGCCGGCAAAGAGACCGTCGATATTGGTTTTCATGGTCTCATTATCGACCACGAAGGTCTTCCACTTGGTGAGCTCCACTTCCTCGCCCCCGGCGGATGTTATCCCGTCCAGGATGGGGTTCTGACCGATCGCCGCCACGGCCAGCTGGCAGGGAAGCTCGAACTCCGAGCCTTCCATGGGTACGGGTCTGCGGCGGCCCGAATCATCCGGCTCGCCGAGTTTCATTCTTATGCAGCGAAGCGCCTTGAGCCTGCCCTTGTCTGAGACAATGCCCACGGGGGCCGCGAGCTCCATAAGCTCGATACCCTCGTCGAGGCAGTCCTCGATTTCCATCTCATCGGCGGGCATCTCCGCCTTGGTCCGGCGGTATAAGACGATGACCTTGTCGGCATTGAGCCTCCAGGATGTCCTTGCGACATCCATCGCGGTGTTGCCGCCACCCACGACCACGACCGTTCCTGCGAGGGGCTCGGGCTTCTCGACCGCCTCCCACAGGAAGTCTACGCCTGAGACAATGCCCTCGGTCTCGAACTCGCCTTCCACCCTCATGGGCTTTCCGGTCCAGGCGCCAGTGCCGATAAAGACGGCGTCATGCCCACTTACCAGATCATCGAGGGTGAGCTCCTTGCCCACGGGCACGCCGTAGGCGATCTCGGCTCCCGCCCTGCATATGAAGTCAACCTCGGCATCCACCACATCGTCGGGCAGCCTGTAAGTCGGTATGCCATAGCGGAGCATTCCTCCCGAGCGCTTCTGGGCCTCATAGATCCTGATACTGTGGCCCTTCCGGCCCAGGAACCAGGCCGCGGTTAGACCCGCCGGGCCGGCTCCGATG
>JAUXGG010000266.1 GCA_030622265.1 Candidatus Eiseniibacteriota bacterium | reverse complement strand
CTGTATTCCGGCGCGGCGGCCTCGATCCTATCCAATCCGGTGGTCAGCTGGCCTCCATGAGAAGTGTGGGCATAGTGGAGCCTCAAGTTGACCTGAACCGAATCGATCCAGGCAGCGGGGATTGTGTCAAGATCGCTGCAGGTGTGATCGATCACCAGCGGCGAAGAGTAGTCCCAGGCAGCCCCATGTGCTGCAAAAAGCGTCACCACAAGAAGCGACATGCAAAGTCTACAGACGGTCCACTTCATATCTGAATTCCTCCTTTAGCATGAGTCTATCACAGTCACGGGCCTTGGACAATCACCATAGCGCCCCAGTGCTTGCCTTAGTACGCATGGAACGTGCCTGGATCTGCATCTTCAGGGCGGACTGCGCGGGAGAGACGGAGGAAGCCGAAGAGGAAACCAGGAAATCGAGGTAGGGCATTAGTCTGGACAGCTGCCCGATATCACGCGACCATTCCAGCAAACCCGGTTATTCGAGGCTGTCGGGGTAGTCGCCCTCGATAATCTCCTCGATGCGGCGATCGTCCTGCTTGGTCTTTACGAGCTCAAGCACGTGCCTGTACTCCTCGGCAACCGACTTGCCGAAGCCTTCCACAATTCGAAGCATGCGCTTTCCGCTTGTGAGCCGCGTGTCGCGGAGCCCGCGCAGGAGCGACTCATAGGACTTATTCGACGTATAGCCCCTGAGCGTATACCGGGTCACGAACTCCCCACATCTTATGCACTGGACATAAACCCTTATCCGTTGTCCCCGGCAAAAATAGAGATTGTTCCGCATCTCTACAGAGCCGCACTCGGGGCAATGCTCGAGCCTTGCCCTTTCCTGCCCCTGAGAATCGTCCCTATCCAAGGGCTGCCCCCTTTCCTTCTGTTTAGAAGAACAAGTATATGAACATGGCGATCACGGGCATTGAAACGACCGTGATCATGCCTCCGGCCAATGCCATGTCCCTGACCTTGAAAAGCCCTGAGCCGTAGGCTATGGCGTTGGGCGGCGTACTTACAGGTAGAACCATGGCTGCGGAAGCCGCGATAGCCACCGCTACCGCGGCTGTCGTGGGCTCCAGTGCCGACACTCCCACCACTATGGGAAGGAGCAGGTTGGCTGTCGCGCTGTTTGAGATGAATGAGGTCATGACCGCGGCAACAACTGCGAAGACGATAAGGACCCCCAGGGTCCCCATCGACTGAAACGGAAGCAGGCCAACGATCCACTCTGTCAGCCCGCTCTCGCGCATGGCTATACCCAGGCTCATGCCTCCTCCTACCACGAAGAGAATCCCCCACCCCAGGTCCTGGAGATCGTCATCACGTAGAAGCCTGAGACCAAACAGGACCACCAAAGGCATGAGCGAGACGATGGCCGAAGGGATGCCGTGCCACCCAGATGTGAGCCACAACGCAACCACGCAGGCAAAAACGACCAGTATGAACTTCGGCTTGCGGCCCATGGCGCCCTGATCTTTGAAATGAAGATCTATGTGCTCTATTCGCGGCGGGAACATCCGGCAGAGGATCAGCCAGGATACGATCAGGAGTACGATCACAATGGGAACGCTCCTGAACATCCATTCAATGAAACTCAGCCTGAGACCCATCTGGGCAAGGATTCCGATCGCAATCGCATTGGGTGGAGTGCCTATGGGAGTGCCCATCCCGCCGATGTTGGAGGCGAAAGGGATTCCGAGTATGATGGCCTTGCGGAAGGGCTCACCGGGTTCCATTGCAGATACGATGGGGATGGCCACGGCTATCATCAGGGCGGTGGTAGCAGTGTTTGACAGCCACATGGAGAGGAATGCCGAGGTTACCATCATGCCCAGGAGCACCCGTCTCGGGCCCGTTCCCGTCCTGGAGAGAATCGCCCTGGATATGCGCTGGTCGAGACCGTAGCGTTTGAGTGCGGTTGCCATCACGAATCCGCCCAGGAGCAGCACAATGACGGAGTCGAAGAAAGGATGGAGGAAGATACTGTAGCCCGTGCTGCTCAGACCCAGAGGGCCACCCGGCCGCCCGAGCAGGACCACCTCCAGGATGACAATCACGAAGGAGGTTACATAGAGAGGAAAGGGCTCCAGTATCCACAGAACGGCAGCCGTGGTGAATATCCCGAGGGTTAACCTGCCGGCGTCGGTGAGGCCCTCCAACTGCAGTCTCGTCATGATGAAACCGGCAAGGAGGGCAATCGCGAAGACGAGTATTCTCCTCGTATTCCTGGGGGTCACGATCTCAAACTTCATGTGCCGGCCTCCGAGTCTCTTCCAACGGGATAAATCTACATATGTTAGCGCGGATTGCAAGCGGATTTGGGAGGAATGTAGGGGTAAATGAGCCCTGGCCACACTGAGTCATTATCGCCATGCCGAGATGTCAAGGAGCATACACGAGCACTTGCATTGACAAATGTTTCGAACTGCAGTAGCTAGGATGGGCGAGCTGCTGTGTAATTCGGAAGCGGCCGCCGGGCAGGACATAGTTGACAGCACGGGCATGGGGGGCTTCACCCGCATGAGTAAAGACAGCATCTCAGGTCTGGTCCGGGAGCTCTGCCGCAGACGGCCATGGCTTCCGGCGCTTGTGTGTGCGATCGTGATACTCACCGTCTCCTCAATTCCCAAGTTCGCCGTGAGGGGGCCTCTGTTTCCCGGTTGCGATAAGCTGGCACATTTCATAGAATACCTGATACTCGGAGTGGCGCTCAGGTACTGGTCCGGTGACGGCAGGAAGCGTTTTCTCTCCGGCGGTATTCTTTTCGCGGCTCTCGATGAATTCCACCAGGCCTTCATCCCTGGCCGGCACGCCAGCATCTGGGATGTGGTAGCCGACGCGCTGGGTCTTGTGGTAGGCTTTGTCTGGTCCAGGCATTTCGTAAGAAAGGAAAGGTATGGCTGAGAAGATAAGAGCCATGAGAGGCACGCATGATTTCCTGCCCGATGAGGCGCGTCTGTGGCGCAGGGTAGAGGATGCCTTCGTGGACATCTGCACCCGGTACGGCTACAACGAGATTCGTACTCCGGTATTCGAGGCCACCGAGCTCTTCGAGCGCGGAACCGGGTTTGCCACAGATGTGGTGCAGAAGGAAATGTATACCTTTCCGGATAAGAAGGGCAGGAGCCTGAGCCTGAGGCCGGAGGCGACCCCGTCTGTTATCCGCGCCTACCTGGAACACAGCCTCGGCAGGAAGGCCCGGGTGGCCAAGTATTTCTATATGGGCCCCATGTTCCGGTATGACCGGCCGGGCCAGGGACGATACAGGCAGTTTCACCAGCTCGGCATCGAGGCCATAGGGACCGCGAGTCCCACGGCCGATGCCGAGGTCATCCGCCTGCTCTGGGAGTATCTGAGGGGTATAGGTCTTGGGAGGATCCGGGTGCGTCTCAACACCCTGGGCTGCAAGGAGTGCCGGGCCAAGTACTCGGGCATCCTGAAGGACTTCCTCAAGGACAAGCTGGATAGCCTCTGCGGAGACTGCCACGACCGCTTCGAGAAGAATCCCCTGAGGATACTCGACTGCAAGAATAAGAACTGCAAGGCCGTGATCGCCGGCGCGCCGGACATCGGCGAGATGCTCTGCGCGGATGATGTCGGGCATCTCGAACGAGTGAAGGGATTCCTCACGGCTGCCGGAGTGGATTTCTATGTGGACGCCAAACTTGTAAGGGGACTCGACTACTATACCCGGACCGTCTTTGAGGTCATACACGAAGCCGCCGGTGAGGACCTGGCTCTGGGCGGTGGCGGACGGTACGATGAGCTGGTCGAGGTTATCGGCGGCCCCAGTACCCCCGCCGTGGGCTTCTCCCTGGGGCTCGAGAGGGTCATTACGGCTCTCACCGAAGGGAAGCGCGAGGATACGGCCGGCGGCGCGCCCACTGTCTACATAGCCCCGCTCGGGGACGACGCGGCGGACCGGGCCTTTGAGCTTGCGGGGGTCATAAGAGAGCGTTTCCCCGCCTGGCTTGAGTT
>JAUXGG010000110.1 GCA_030622265.1 Candidatus Eiseniibacteriota bacterium | reverse complement strand
GGGTACGGATCAGGGGCGTGATGCCCACCCGCTACCCGCAACAGGAGCCCGCCACAGCAGCTCACATTGAGTTCCCATCATCCTGACGTTGTGTCCACCGGCCAGGATTTGCCAGGTGCTTCCGAAGGCCTATCTGAGGAGGAGAAGCTTGGCCAACTCGGCGGAGTTCGCATACCTCAGTTCGAGGTTGTAGATTCCTGCTGCACAGACTTCACCGCTATCGGTTCCGCTGCCCCAGGCAGATGATAGACGCCTGATCCCTGAGGTTTCTTGCGACGATGCAGCCTCCATTATAGCTCAAACGGCACACCAGGGCTCCCGATTATGGCCGCCAACAACCCTTTACTCCATTATACACCAAAGCTTTCGTAGACTGGTGAGTATCACTTAGTGCAGCAGCCTGGTATTCTGCCGCATTGGTAGTCGCGTCAGGGAAACAGCCTGCGCGCCACTGTGACCACATTCACGCTGCAGTTGTAGATGAAGACGACCGTAAACAGGCAATACAGCGCAGCCCTCAGCAGCACCTTTCCTGTTCCCGGCGGGACCGTCAGGCAGACCATCGCCGGTCTGTCCGGGGAGCTCCCGCCCCGGTGCCAACGAATGTGTCTTGCCGTCAAGAGAAAGCCTTCCGCCGCGAACATGATGAGTATGGCCTCCAGTGGCAGCCTGAGGCGCGCATTGTGGGATATTGTCAGAATGTACACGGCGCTGAATACGATAAGAAAGCCGATCCACAGCCACTTCTCGGGCCGGTAGGCTGTCCAGCAAAACCCCAGGATCGCGGCCAGCATCACCGCCAGATAGACGAACTGGAAGCAAGCGACAAGTAAACGCTCGGTTCCTGGCGTTATATTGCCATACAGGCCGAGTTCCATGTGCCGCAGCGGAAACGAGCGATCGTACGCCCAGGTGTGGAGGTAGATAAGGCCCTTTTTCAGAATCCAATAGGGTTGCTCGGCACGAATCTTCTCGATGCCCTTCTTAAGAGCATGTCTGTCGCGCTCCAGGGCACTGCTTCCATATGCGTCGTACTTTTCCCTTGAGAAATCGTCCACATCCTCTGCCTCCCGGAAAAGATCAGAGTTTCCCCTCCAGAGGTGGTGCGCGCTTGGAGCGATTCCCACCCAGCCGTCATACACGTGGACGGTCCGGACCAGCCAGGGTGTCATCACCGCCCCGGCTGCTGCCGCGAATACCACAATGGAAAGGAGCAGGACCCGGCGCCTGGCTCTCAGCCTGCTCCAGAGATAGACTAAAACGATGACGAATGTGGGAAGCAAAACGGGCCGCGTCAGGCATCCGAGAGCGAAGAAGGCGCCGCTGGCGGCGAGCGGCCAGTATCTGCGGCTATCAATAGACCGCAGAAGCAAATGGACAAAACACAAGAGCAGGAAGATGAAAAGTGTCTCGGTCCAAAGGTAGTGGCTGAACGCTATGAGGCTGGGATAGATCGCAGCTATCGCACCGGCGAGAAGGGCCGTCCGTTCGTTCCCAAAGGTCTGTCGGCAGACAAGGTATGTGAGATAGACACTGAGGGTGCTCAAGATGACCTGGACGGCCTTTACCGCAAGTATGTTCACGCCGAAGATACGGAAGACGCCGGCCATGAAGTAGGGCTGGCCTGGAGGCCAAAGCCATCCGGCCTGAAAATCGCCGTTGGCGAGTATTTCCTTCGCCATCTTAAAATAGGCGGCCTCGTCGAAGACCGGTCTGATATCGCGTGTGAGAAACAGAAAGAGCGTTCTGAGCGCCAGCGCGACCAGGAGGATCACGATAATGGCGCAACTGCGGGAGGTCACGGACCGGGTTCTCCCGGGCTGCTGATCAGGGCACATCGCGCACCTGCCCGGGCTTGAGAAGAGGCTCGACCATGTCCGGGGGAAGTCGCATCATCCTGTATACATGAACACGGTGATCCTCTTCGGTCATGGGGTTAAGCCACTCCCAGACGATTTCACCTTCGCGGCTCACCTCGAAGGCCCTCCCCCTGTTACCCTGGCAGATCAGGGTATTCCCGTTAGGCAAACGCTGGGCCGAACCCTTGTTGCTGGTGAAAAAGCTCTTCACCGGCTTGCCGAGATACTCCCATTCGATCGAGTCAGTTGCGGGATTAAACTCCAGGACCTTGGAGTACTTCCTCATGAAGCCATTGTCAAAGATGAGAATGTTGCCGGATTCCAACATGGTCGGGTGATGAGGCCAGTCCAGGATGCCCTCGCCCCACACCCATAGAATGTCCCAGGTGTCCTTGTCAAGAACGGCAATTTGGTTGACGTTTCTGAAACAGATCATCAGATTCCCTGCCCTGAACCTGCTATCCGTCCTGCCCAGCGATGTTTCTGGAATCACACTGACTGTGTTGAGGTGGAGATAGTCAAATCCCGCATGGCCGTCCCGGCTCCGCAGTCCTCCCGGCAGCCCGGTAACGGCTTCTGTTGCTCCGGTGCTGTCCTGATTGGCAAGCAGACTATCGAGGATGGTATCGAGGAATGATCTCTGGTCAAAGGTGCGACGGATATCATCAAGATGTTCGTAGGAAGACCACTTCTCGATTTCGCTGCCGTCGGCGGTGAGGTGCGCAATCGAAGGAAACCTGACCATCAGGTCTCGGTAATCCGCCCAGGTGCGCTCAATTACATAGAGTGTGTTCTCCGGCGACAGGGTCACGTCATGATGTGCAGATATGTCTCTCTTCCAGATCAAGTTCGAATGCCAATCCAATCTCAGCAACTGCTTGAACTTGACTATGACCACGATGTCCCCGCTCTTAAGCATGACGGCCTCGTCCCAGATGCCTTCTTCGGCCTCGGCAGTAGACCAGCGGTGTAGCACCTCACCTCGCATGTCGATGAGGATGACCTCGGGGGAGATCCTGGAGCAGTAGAGGTTATAGCCCCTGCAGGCTTTCTCGGGCTTATGGAGAACCACCCCGAACTCCTGCCCGGTTACCTTATCCTCGGTCATGGTCGCGTAGGGCAGAGAACGGAGCATCTCGAGCCTTCCGGCCAGGTCTTCAGCCTGGGAAGGGGGAGTGCCGTTTTGCTTGAGGAGCACGGCTCCCATGAGAACCAATGCGCCTGCGGCGGCAATTCCAATTAGCCATTTTCCCATCTTGCCTGTTCTCATATTGAAACCCATCATACATCAGGGAGCCGGGCCATCCAACCGGGTTTTTCCCGGGCGTGCAGTGGGCTTCTGGAGCCGTGGGGTCCTGTGCAGGTAGGAAGGGCTCCTCGGGCACCCGCCGGTCTCCCGCAGGCCTTTTTCCAGCGCTGCTGCGCCCCGGTGTTCCGGAGAAGTCCGTGCTCCCGGGACACTCTGCGCACGTGCCCATAATGGGCGATGGTATAAGCAGTTAGGAGAATTACTTGAGAGAACAGTGAGAATCTTTGGCTTTCTCGCCTCTCTTGGACCTAAGCCTCTTGACACGGGCCGAGCGGTCTGGTATATTGGAGTGTTGACAGGTAAAATGTATCTAGAAGTGCCCCTATAAGGCACTATTTTGTTGATCCCGAGGGGAGGTGGGTCGGTTTGGCTGGTGTCATTGTCAGAGACAATGAGTCCTTCGAAAGCGCTCTCAGACGCTTCAAGAAGCTCATAGAGCGTGAAGGTCGCCTATCTGAGTACAGAAGGCATCAGCATTTCGAGAAGCCTAGTGAGCGTCGGAAGCGCAAGTTATTGGCCGCTCGGCGTAAGCTTCTCAAGAAGATGGCTCAACGGGCGAGCTACTAATGACCCTTAGTGAGAAGTTGGGAGAAGATCTCAAAGCTGCGATGAAGGGGCAGGATGAGCCGCGTGTTAGGGTACTTCGTTTGCTGAAAACCCGGGTTAAGGAAGCTTCGGTAGCAAAGCGTGATGAGCTCACGGATGATGAGGTCATCAAGGTCGTTATATCGGAGACCAAGAAGCGCAAGGAAGCGATCGAGCTCTTCGAACAGGGAGGCAGGGGCGACTTGGCCTCGCGTGAGAAGGAGGAAATGGATATCCTCCAGACCTATATGCCTCCGCAACTGACCGAGGACGAGGTCAGGACTCTGGCCCAGGAGGCCGTTGAAGAGGTTGGCGCACTGGACCCGCGGGACATGGGCAAGGTGATGAAGGTGCTCATGCCCAGGATCGTGGGAAGAAGCGAAGGCTCTTTCGCCAGCAGGACGGTGAAGGAGCTTCTTGCCCAGAAGAAGGACTGAGTTCCACCATACAGATTCGGTAACTGCGGGGCTGGTCAACTGGATCTGAAGTCTTATTGGTTTCTTACCGGCGTGGTGGTGTATCCATACGATGGATAAGCATACCATCCAGGTTCTTGAGTTCGACAAGGTCTTAAGCATCCTCGGCCGCTTTGCGTCCACCGAGGCCGGCAGGCAGAGGGTGCTAAGCCTCAAGCCCCTTGCCGGGAAGTCCGAGGTCACGGCGCGCATGTCGATGGTCTCGGAGATGAAGGCCCTCCTCGAGTGGAACAAGAACCCTTTGGTTAGCGGTTTCCACGATGTTACCGATGCTCTCTCCAGGGCAAAGGTGCCGGGAGCCGTGCTCGATGCCGGCTCGCTACTTTATATCGGCTTCACCGCGAGGGCCTCACGCTTGCTTAGGGGCTTCTTCAGCGAGAGCAGGGGGAGCGCACCGTTTCTCTGGGGCCTGGCCTCCAATATCAGGGATCTTAGGGAGCTCGAGCGCGCTATCGATAAGGCGATCGATGAGGACACCAATGTCCGGGACGATGCCTCGGCGGACCTTAAGCGCATAAGGCGTGAGAAGGCCAAGGTAAGCGCGCGTATATCATCGAGCCTCTCCAGTATCCTGGCCAAGGACAATCTCCAGAGCCATCTCCGCGAAGGCCTGGTCACCATAAGAAACGGACGCTATGTCATACCGGTAAAGTCCGATTCCAAGAGCCGCCTGGACGGCATCATCCACGACACCTCACAGAGCGGGGCCACGGTCTTTATCGAGCCCATGGCCACGGTGGGGCTTAACAATACGCTCCGCCGCCTGGAGCTCGAGGAGAAGGACGAGATCGTGCGTATCCTCTCGGCCCTCACCGATCTTGCCCGTGCGGATGCCGGGGAGGTGGCGGTCAATCTCGAGATCCTGACCGAGATCGATGTGATAAACGCAGGCGCCCGCTTCAGCCTGGAATACTCCTGCCGGGAGCCGTCGCTTAACAATGAGGGCAGGATCCTCTTGAAGGGTGCGCGCCACCCGCTTTTGATCGAAGCGATGCGTGCCGAGGCTCGAGGTGGAGAAGGGGCCGGAGACATTGTACCGCTGGACATAAACCTCGGTGACGGGAACCATGGTCTCTTAGTAACGGGGCCCAATGCGGGTGGGAAAACGGTTGCGCTGAAGACCGTGGGAATCCTGGTCTTGATCGCAAAGACGGGGTTTCATATCCCCTGTGATGATGGGACCGACGTGGCTTTGATGGATAAGGTCTATGCCGACATCGGGGATGAGCAGTCGATCGAGCTCAGTCTCAGTACTTTTACTTCTCATATGAAGAACATAATCGGGATACTTCGAAACGCGGATGCCGGGACACTGGTTCTCTTGGACGAGGTGGGCGCGGGTACGGACCCCCTGGAGGGGGCGGCCCTTGCAAGGACCGTGATCGAGGACCTGCTTGGCAGTGAGGCTCGCGTGGTTGCCACCACTCATCACATGAGCCTCAAGGTTTTCGCTCACGATAATGAGTTTCTCGAGAACGCATCCATGGAATTCGATACCGAAGGCTTGAAACCGACCTATCGTCTCATCCAGGGCGTGCCCGGTGCAAGCCACGCCTTCGAGATAGCAGCGCGCCTGGGATTCGATGATGATGCCCTGGCCAGGGCGAGAGCTTACTCGGGCGAGGAAGGAGTCCGCTTCGAGGAGCTCACCCGCGACCTCTTAGAGCGGATGAGACACGTGGCGGTCGAGGAGGCCAATGCCGAGGCCAAGGCCAGGAAGGCCGATGAGGTCTTAGCCGAGTACGAGCGGAGGCTGGACGAGATCCGCAAGTCCGACAGGCAGATAAGAAAGCAGGCCTTGAAGGAAGCCAAGAGCATGGTGGATGATGCACGCCGGACGGCCACCCGCATGGTGAAGGAGCTCAAGCGGGAAAAGCCTGAACCTGAGGAGGCCCGGGTAGTGGAGAAAAAGATGAGGGAGAAGTCGGGTGAGATAGCCGAGGAGATCGAGAAGATAGAAGAGGTCGAGGAGGACAGGAAGCCGGTCGAGAGTGTTGTGGTGGGAGAGCGGGTCTATATCAGGCCGCTCTCGCGCGAGGGCG
>JAUXGG010000171.1 GCA_030622265.1 Candidatus Eiseniibacteriota bacterium | reverse complement strand
GTCAGGTACCGATTTGTGAATTCACAAATCGGTACCTGACCCCAGGGTTGTGAATTTGGGTTTGGTTCCGGCTATATGAGGTCCCACTTGGCAAGGACTTCCTTGATGATGCCCGTGGTCTTGCTGGTCACGGCATCGAAGTAGGCCTTGCACTTGTCCTCATCGAAGTTTAGCGATGAATCACCCTCGGTATAGATGATGATGGAGCCCGGGACCGGATAGGCCGAGTACGCCCTCGAGTAATAGGCGACCTGCTTCTCATCATAGAGGTCCTTCTTCACAAGGGAACTGTCTATGGCCATCACGGCCGCGGTCTCATCCGAACCGCCGTGCCCACCTTCGCGCTCAAGGTGCTTATTGCGTATCTCGTCGGTGTCGGCCCACCACTCCACGAGCATGGTCCTGGCGCGAGTCTTCCGGCTTGTGGCGAAGAGAGCATCCTTCAGTTCATTGGTCTGGCCCCCGTGGCCATTCAAGGCGATGATCTTCCGGAAACCATTCGCCGCAAGCCCCTCGAGGATATCACCCATATAGGCCTTGAACACCTCCGGGGTAATGGTGATGGTGCCCGGATGTCCTGCCAGCCCCCGCGTTATGCCATAGTTTACCGTGGGGGCTATCAGGGCGTTTATCTCCTCTGCGATGGGCACAGCCATGGCCTCAGGGATTATGTTGTCTGTCCCCAGGGGGGTCACCCCGTGGGCCTCGATGGTGCCCACGGGTACAATGACGGTGTCGATCTTCTCCGGGACGATCTTCTTGTGCTCGCGATGATTAAGATACTGCAGTCGTCGCTCCATATGTTCCTACCTCTTGTTCCTAGTTCATACTCGTCTGGTAATCGTCCGCATCGGACCTTATCATGATCGTGGCGGACTCATTGAGATACTTATTGGCCACCTCGCGCACGTCTTCTTTGGTTATCGCATTGATCTTCTGCTTGAAGTCTACCCTGTGATCATAACCCAACCCCAGGATCTCGTACTGGGAGGCAAGATTGGCCTGGGCGGATATGGTCTGCGAGTAGTAGAGATCCTGCATAATGTTGCAGATGCGCTTGGCGTTCTCGAGTTCCTCGTCGGTGACGTACTCATTCTTTATCTTGTCCACTTTCTCGTTGATGATCACAAGCGCGGTGTCCGCGGTCTCGGGCTGGGTCGCGGCAATAACGGCGAAATAGCCCTTACCCTGAAACACAGCGTTCCAGGCGTGCACCAGGTAGACAAGCTGCTGGCCTCTAAGGGTGCCGTGCAGCCAGCCGCCGGGGTAGCCTATGCCTGAGATCACGCCGTCCAAGACTCTCATGGCATACCAGTCTTCATTGTCCGCGCACATGCTGGGGTAGCCCATAAAGATGACGGCCTGCTGGCGCTCGGTGGGCTCCACCTTCATGATGTCCTGCTCGAGACCCGCCCAGTCGGCCACTTCCGGCACCTCAGGGCCCTTCCTCCTGAACCGCGAGAAGGCCTTGTTCACTGCAGCCTCGGCATAGTCACGGTCGACATCACCGAATACGGTGAGCACCATATTACCCGGGGTGCAGTAATCAGTATAAAGATTGAAAACCTCATCGCGGGTCAGACTCTCAACCGAGGGCTGCTCACCCCTGGGGTCCATCCCATAGACGTGATCCTGGTAAAGCACCTTCCGCATCCGGACTTCGGCATCGTCCTGCCAGTCGTCGTTCCGGCTCATCAGGATGGACAGGACGTTCTGCTGCTCGCGCTCGAATTCATCCATCGCGAAGGTCGAATTCATCAGGACATCCGCGAAGACCTCCAGCCCGTCATCGAAGTTCTCGCCCAGGATATCCATGCTGCAAGTGAAGTAATCTTCCGATGCTCCCGAGTAGAGCCTGCCACCCATGCCATCCACTTCCTCAGCTATGGCCTCCGCCGACCGCTTCCTGGTACCCCTCCTCAGCATCCGGGACATAACGTAGAAGGCCCCATTGCTGGAAGGGTCCTCCAGGGCGCTCCCGCCCCGGAAGTAGGCTCTCAGATGCACCAGGGGCACGCTGTGGTCTTCCTTTAATAACAGCGTCGCACCATTGTTCATGGTCTTCTTCTCAACCACCGAAGCCTCCACGGTTTCCACCGCTTTCTCGGCTTCGGCAACCACAGAGCCGATAGGCTTAAGCACTCCTACCGTCATCGCATCATCATTGAAGTACTTATTGGCGACCCGTCTTATGTCCTCCTGGGTAACGGCCTTGATCCTCTCCAGGTAGTAGTCACTATAGTTGGGATTGCCGGCCCTTAAGACATCAATGCCTATTACGCCCGCCTGGTCGGCCACATCCTGGAAGCCGAAGGCCTGGTCGCTGGCTATCTGCGTCTTGGCCTTCTCCAACTCCCTGGGGGTAACATACTCCTCGCGAAGCTGGTAGATCTCCACACGTATGGCCTCGCGCGCATCGGTAGCCTTCTCAAAGTCGCAGGTAACATGCGCGGTGAAATCCGCCGCCTCGTACTCGGGATTATACGAGCTGGCATCGACGGTGTGTACCAGGTCCAGCTCCTCCTTCACCTTGCGGTAGAGCCTGGAGCTGCGGCCGTCGCCCAGGATACGCGCTGCGACGTGGAGCGGATAGGTATCTTCATTGGTCAGCGAGACTGTCCGCCAGCCAATCGTCATATAGGTCTGCTCGATGTCCATCTCATCTTCGACATACCGCATCCCCATCTGCTTGGGATCCACCGGAAGCAGGGGTATGTGGGGCGTCCTGAAAGGAAACTGGGAGAACGCCTCCTCGATCTTGGGCATCATCTCTGAGGCGTCAAAGTCGCCTACCGCAACCACGTGCATATTGGCGGGTACATACATACGCTCATAGTAAGTCATGGGATCTTCCCGGGTGGTCTCATTGAAAAGGTCCAGATAACCGATCGTGGGGAAGTGCTCAGGATGGTTGACGAACATGGCCCCATTATAGAGTTTCCCGATCACGCGCCGGGGCTCATCCTGCCCCATCGCGATCTCCCTCTGGATGACTCCCCGCTCTCTGTCCACCTCTTCCTGCGTCATCGCGCAGTTTAAGGTCCAGTCGGAAAGGAGATCAATCACGTGGTCCGCATGCTCGGCAGAGGTGGCAATATAGTAGCAGGTATGGTCACTCGTAGTGTAGGCATTGCTCGCCCCACCGATCTCGTCCATTATCTTCTCGCCCTCGGCCTCGGTCCGCTTGTGCGTGGTCCCTCCCGAGACCAGGTGCTCAAGATTATGGGAGATTCCCCTGCCGAGGAACTCATCCTCATAGATGCCCCCGGCACGGACATAGACTCGCATCGTAAACACCGGGGCGTTCCGGTTCTCGGCCACATAGATCCGGAGCCCATTGGGCAGGGTCTTGTGCTCAACTTCCAGGGCAAAAGCCTGGACGGCGAGCAAGAGCATCACGCATACGCACACTGCTGCTTTCATCTCTAACCTCCCTTGGTTGGTCTACTCCAGGCAGAATGTCCCGGAGTCGATTACTGTCCCATCCAGCTCAGTCACATCAACCTTCCATTTCCCCCGCAGTCCAGAGGTCATCTTCTTGCTGCTCCACGTGCGCCACAGGGGTGATTTCACAGGAAGCTCGATGCTGGCCAGGTTACGATCCTCATAATACCACCTGTGTAGTACGGCGGTGGTACCGCTGGCCCCCACGATCCTGGTAAAACAGTAGACGCTGAAGATATCCGACGGGAAAGTATCCGCCGCAGCCACAGGGGTCATGCTGCTTACACCGGCACAGAACACCATCTCACTGACCCTCAAGGCCGGCCCTCCGGCCTCTGCCGAGTCTTCCACGGCGGTCTGCGCCAGCGCAGGTGGCGTGGCTGCAAGCCAGAGCAATGTTACACCTATCACAAGCCTCGAGGTAAACATGCTTCTCCTCCCCTAGGCATTTGATACCACACTAAGGGTTGCAGACGGCAATGTCAATACAGGTATGAGGCCCTGACCGCTACCCCGCAGAGCGCTCTCACCACCTCACTGCTTATTCTCACCACCTGATTGCATCCTCCCCCCGCGTGACCGCGTGTCTCACCGCTTGACTACGCCTCGGACCTCCCATAGACTCCTCTGGAAGGAGAACAAGGGATGCTTAAGCTTAAGAATCTTACGAAGAAGTATGATGAATGCCTCGCGGTGGATAGCCTCTCCCTGGAGGTTGGCCCGGGCCAGCTCTTCGGCTTCCTCGGTCCCAACGGGGCAGGCAAGACCACCACGATCAAGATGATGTGCGGGCTCTTGAAGCCAACCGAGGGCCGTGTCCGGATCGGCGAGTATGATATCGGTTCATCCCCTCTCGAGGCCAAGGCCCTCCTGGGCCTGGTGCCGGACACGCCGGTACTCTATAAGAAGCTGACGGGCCGGGAATTCGTGCGGTTCGTGGGCGAGCTCTACTCGGTCGATGCCGCCACCATCGAGAAGCGGACTGGGGACCTCTTGAGCCTCCTGGACATGACCGAGAGTGCGGACAAGCTCATAGAGACCTACTCCCACGGGATGAAACAGAAGGCCTCGATAATGGCCGCCCTGGTGCATGACCCCCAGGTCGTGATCCTGGATGAACCGACCTCGGGCCTCGACCCCCGGAGTGCCAAGATCGTGAAGGATGTCCTGAGGGCGCTATGCCGAATGGGCAAGACCGTCTTCATGTCCACTCACATCCTGGAGATTGCCGAGAGGGTATGCGACCGCGTGGGTATAATAAACGAGGGCAGGCTGGTCTCGGTCGGTTCGGTTCCCGAACTCAGGGAACAGTCGAGACAGAAAGGTGGAAGCCTCGAGGACATTTTCCTGGAACTGACCGGGGGACCGGAAGAGCAGGAAGTCATCAGGTTTCTTGAGTCTTAAGAAATGCCACTCTGGAAGCTGCTTAAGTATAAGCTCAAGATCGTCTCGGCGGTATTCACCCGCGGCGAGAGGCGTAAGCGAATTGCCCGTATCGTAACCGCCGTGGTGGTCGCAGCTGCCCTATCGGGGTTTGTCGTCGGGGCCTATGCGATCTTCAGCGCCCTCGCATCG
>JAUXGG010000307.1 GCA_030622265.1 Candidatus Eiseniibacteriota bacterium | reverse complement strand
GCTATCCGGTCTCGCCGATGGCCCGGGGTCTGGGAGAAGACTGGATCGTGGTGGTCGAGGTCTCGAGTTTTCAGCTCGATACCTGCATAAGCTTCCGCCCCGAAGTGTCGGTGCTTCTCAATATCACCCCCGACCATCTCAACCGGTACCCATCTTACGAGGCTTATGTGGAGAGCAAGGCGCGGCTGTTTGCCAACCAGGGTCCGGATGATGTCGCGATCATCAACCTGGACGATCCGGACAGCATCAGGGCCTCGAGCGATGTGAAATGCAAAAAACTGTTCTACAGCATAAGAGAAGAAGTCGATGAAGGTGCTTTCGTGAAAGGTGAAAAGGTAGTCGTCAGGGTAGGCGGTACAGCTCTAGAGGTGTTCCTCACAGACGACCTGAGGATAAAAGGCCCGCATAACCTTGCCAACAGTCTTGCTGCCTCTCTGGCGGCTACCATCCTGGGATTCTCTCCCGAGGCCATCCGGCGGGGAGTGAGGGAGTTCCCCGGACTCGAGCACCGTTTCGAATATGTGGACAAGGTGGAAGGAATCGAGTTCATCAACGATTCAAAAGCAACCAACCCCGAATCGATGGTGAGCGCCCTTGAGGCCGCCGAGCCTCCCGTTGTGCTCATCGCAGGGGGTAAGGATAAAGGGGGAGACTTCTCAGTCGTATCCCCGCTGATCGCCGAGAAGGTGCATGCCATCTTTGCGATCGGAGAGGCACAAGACAAGTTGCATGATGTGTTCTCACCACTGGTGAGCGTCATGCCCACTGACACATTGGAGGAAGCCCTCCGGAGGAGCTTCGAGATCTGTCCCAGACCGGGAAGGATCCTGCTTGCCCCCGGCTGTGCCAGCTTCGACATGTTTATCGATTTCGAGCATAGGGGGCGGGAGTTCAAGAAGGCAGTCCGTAAGCTTAAGGAAGAGCGTGAGGCAACCGGACATGAATAGTTATGGACCGGACAAGACCTTGATCTTCGTGGTTCTGGCGCTGACGCTGATAGGCCTGGTGATGGTCTACAGCTCGAGCTACCGGATCGCCATCGAGACTACAAGAGCGCATGACGCCAGTTTTTTCTTGAGGAATCATCTTCTCAGGGTGATGCTGGGTCTGATCCTTATGTATGTCTTCACGAAGGCCGGGGAGAGTCCGCTACGGACAATGGCCAAGCCTCTCATGATTCTCTCGATCTGTCTTCTGATCCTTACCGTCGTGCCCAATCCTTTGAGGTCCTGCGTGCGTGGCTCGTGCCGCTGGCTCAGGATGGGTCCGTTCTCTTTTCAGCCGTCCGAGCTCGCTAAGATCGCCCTCATCCTCTATGTTGCTGATTTCGCTGCGCGCAAGGGTGAGAAGATGAAAGAATTCACCAGAGGCTTCGTCCCTGCCTTCGCCGTAATCGGCGTGGCAGCCACCGTCACAGCCCTGGAACCCAATGTTGGCACGGCCGGTATGTTGCTCCTGATCGGCTCGATTGTTCTTTTTGCCGGTGGCGCGAAAATAGTGCATCTGGCAGCCGGTCTGGGTGGAAGTGCAGGGTTGATGCTGTTGATCATGCGCCTGACCGGCTACAACTGGGCAAGGTTCGGACCGACCGCGGATGTTTCCCGCCAGGGCACAGGTTACCAGCTATGGCAGTCCCTGATCGCGATCGGCGCGGGTGGACTGAAGGGAGTCGGCATAGGCATGAGCAACCAGAAGTACCTGTTCGTGCCGGACGCGCATACGGATTTCGTGCTTGCGATCATGGCGGAGGAGATCGGTTTCCTGGGTCTCTTAGTCATCATCGGATTGTTCTTTATCTTCGTCTGGCGCGGACTCAAGGTGGCCAAGAGAGCCCAGACAGGTTTCTCGTCCATCCTGGCTGTCGGCATTACCATGATGGTCGCCGCCTACTTCTGCGCGAATGCCGGCGTTTGCACCGGGCTGCTTCCGACCGCCGGGCTTCCGTTCCCGTTCATGAGCTACGGGGGAACATCATCCATGATCCTGCTTGCATCCTGCGGGATGCTCCTCGGGGTCTCGAGAAGGCAGCCGAACTTCCTGGATCTTCAGCCTGCAAGGTGGAGGGCGCTTGTAAGATGAGAGTACTCGTTGCGGGAGGCGGCACCGGGGGGCACATATATCCGGCGGTCGCCGTCCTGGAAAGCCTCGCGGGATCGGGCATACCCACAGAGACGGTCTTCGTGGGCACCCGGCGCGGACTGGAGGGTGGAATTGTCTCCGGCCTGGGGTACAGGCTGAGGAGCATCGTCGCCCGGCCGCTCCCGGTGAAGAAGAACCTGGAGTACTTCTTCTCCCTGGCATGCGCTCTCGTCGGCACCATCCAGTCGGTCTTCATCCTCGGCTGGGACCGTCCCAATGTGGTGATCGGCACCGGCGGATACGCGAGCGCCCCCGTGGTCTTGGCCGGCCGGCTCCTGGGAATACCGATACTCCTGATTGAACCCAACAGTGTTCCGGGCCGCACCACCACGATGCTTGCCCGGTTTGCCGATGAGGTGGCGCTCGGACTTCAGGAGTCGGTTCGGTACTTCTCAAGAGGCACCAATCTCAGGGTTACCGGAGTGCCCATACGCCCGTCAATGCTTTCATGCACGCGCGAGGAAGGCTTACGGCTCTTCGGGCTCGACCCCGGGCGCAAGACCGTCTTTGTCTTCGGCGGCAGCCGCGGCGCATCAAGCATCAACCGGGCCTTCGTCGATGCGGCTCGCACGCTCCAGGACAGGCAGGACCTGCAGTTCCTGGTGCAGACGGGTGCGCATAATTATGAGACGGTCGCCGAAGCGGTGTCGGATTTAAGAATTCCCTGCGTGGTGCATCCCTACATAGATGACATAGGACACGCCTATGCGGCCGGCAATCTGGCCGTATGCAGGGCGGGCGCAGGTACGATTGCGGAACTGACCGCCTTCGGACTTCCGTCCATTCTCATACCATATCCGCACGCGACCGCGGGGCATCAGGAGACTAATGCCAGGATCCTCGAGGAAAGCGGGGCGGCTTCGGTGATTCTGGATGAGGATCTCAACGGGCGGAATCTGGCAAATGCAATTGTGGCGATCATTGATGATGCAAAGCACCTGGAAGACATGTCCCGGAACTCGCGGGGACTGGGCAATCCGGATGCTTCGCGCGAGATCGCGGTGCGTCTGGTGCAGCTTGCCCAGCTGAAGGGCCGGCTGTCGAGACTGGCCGCAGTACTGGTGGAGCTATGTTCGGTAAGGTAAAACACATTCATCTCATAGGCATCGGAGGTACCGGCATGAGCGGTATCGCCGAGCTCCTCTTGAACCTCGGATACCGGGTCAGCGGCTCGGACATCGCGACCAGCGACGTGACAGAGAGGCTGGTGGGATTGGGGGGACAGATATTCCAGGGCCATGCGGCGGATAATATCGAGGGCTCCGACGTCGTGGTCTGCTCATCCGCGATCAAGGGTGACAATGCGGAGATCCGTGATGCGCGCCGGCGCGGGATCCCGGT
>JAUXGG010000410.1 GCA_030622265.1 Candidatus Eiseniibacteriota bacterium | reverse complement strand
GGCGGCGTGGATGCTGCGCCACGCCTTCTCGCGGTCGCCCTCTGCGATCTGCTTGCCTCCCTCCTTGAGCGCGGCCCTCGCCGCGGACAGGAGATCCCAGGCCTTGTTGTCCTCCCCATGACCGATCCAGGTGCCGAAGCTCCGGCTTATCCAGGAGCCCGGATGGAGTCCCTCAAGCTCCGGCATCCGGTCGGACTCGTCAAGCAGATCCGAGAGCAGCACGGTCTCGATCCCGGGATCCTCCGAGAGCTCGCCATAGAGCTGACCCAGGAACTCCTCGCCCCCTCGGTCATAGAACTCCCAGCAGTTCTCGCCGTCCAGCGCCACCAACACGACGCTCCCGGCGCTGTCGGGCCCGAGGCCTTCGGCAATCCTGTGCAGCCGGTCCATGAAGTCGGAGACCGCATCGCGCGCAGGCATGTCCGTGTAGCCAAAGCTTATCAGGTCGGACAGATTCCTATCCCTGAAGAACATCACCACCTCTCCCCCACCGGAGCGCATCCGGTGCGGCCTGTAGAGGATCTCGGGACTCTTCACCTCTCCGGTCAAGGGATGCCTTAAGGGGCGGCCAAGAGTCGCGGCAAGAATGGACTCATCAGTGGCCATCCAGCGAATGCCGCACTGGCTTGCCAGCTCAACCGTCTCCTCGCTTACGCCGCCCTCCGGAGGCCACATACCCGCGGGCGGTCTTCCGAAGACCTTCTCGTGAAGGGCCCGTCCTGAGACGATCTGCTCGAGAGCGTCTCCGCGCATCCTGACCCGGCTGGCGGGAAGATCTATGCCAGGAAGCGCCACCGAGGCGACACTGGAGTCGCATAGCAACGGGACTATCGGATGGAAATACGGTGAAGTCGAGATCTCTATCTGTCCGGCATCTGCAAGCTCCCGGTGCTTATCCAGCACCCGGCCCATTATCTCGAGCTGCTTGCCGATGACCTGCTGCTTCATCTCCTCGGTAAACTGGCGCCCCTTTGCAAGGGCTTCCTTGATAACCGGATCCTGAGCCGATATCGGCCCTATCCACGCCAGGTTCGACCAAACCTGAAGGTCCAGAAAGTCCTGCGTCCGGAAACGCTTGACCGCCGCGTCAACCTGGTAGTCCGAGTCCAGCTGCCTGCATTTCTCCAAGAGGGACCTGTAGCGCGGGTAGGGTTCGATCATGGTGGGCCTGTTGCCGAGGAAGAAGTGGCGCAGCACCGAGATCTTCTCATCATCCTCCAGGTCGGCCGCCGGCTTGCGCGAGAGCTCCAGGTGGAGCTCCTTCACCTGTCCGCCGGCGTATTCGAGGATCTGCTCGATCAGGCACGGCACAAGATTGAAGTTGGCCTTGATGGCCGGAAACCTCTCAAGGCGCGCCACCATATCATAGTAATCTTTTGCAGTATGGAGTCTGACCCAGGGAAGTGAGTATGCACCGGTGCGGGGATTCCGGTAGTACGGCTGATGCATATGCCAGAGGAATGCAACCCTGAGCGGCGGGGGCTTCATCAGGTAGTCTCTAGCTTAGCCTGCATCTCCAGAATACGGATTCTCGCAATCGAAGCTTGGCTGGCATCGGGATAGAGGTCCAGCAACTCACCGTAGGCGCTCTCGGCCATCTGGAAGTTCTCGGACAGCTCGTAGCACCGGGCCGCACCGAGAAGAGCGTCCGGAGCAAGCGGGCTTTCCGGATGCTCCTGCCGAACCTTGCGATAGGTCTGGGCAGCGTCATCATACCTGGTCAATTGCTCCAAGCACTGGGCAATACCTATCTCAGACGAGATGGTGAATTGCTCCCTGCGCTTGCCGAGATTGAGATACTTCTCGAACATCACCAGGGCCGAATCAAAACGGCTGGTGGAGAACTGGGCATTAGCCATGAAGAAGGTCGCATCGGAATGGCTCCAGGTCCCCCTGTATCTTTCCGCGATGTTGGTATAACTCTGAATGGCGCTGCCGACATTGCCCGACCTCATATCGAGGTTGGCCCGCCATAGCCAGGTCTGAGCCTCGACCTCGGCCTTGTTACGCTCGTGACTCGCAGTTCCCCAGATAGCCACGGCGATCACTGCCACTATTATACCGCCCACGAACTTCTTCCAGTGCTCCTTGACGAACTGACCTGATCCGATAACGAACTCGGCTACTTCGTCCTCTTTTAGTTCCTTCTTGGTAAGCTTACGGCGTCTTTTTGCCACAGTTTTCCCCTCCGTCGGGAGTAAAGTAGCAGAACCCCCGGGGGAAGGCAAGCCCTTTTTGCCGGGCCGAAAAGAGCTTGACACGAAGGGGCGTGCGCTTATACTGCACATCGGTCGGATGAAGCCCTGCCCGGTAGACCCGGCCGTGAGGATCGTCTATGAAGGAGCCAGGAGTTTCTCCCGCGCTTCCCCCCTACCCCACGTCTGGCTATTCTATGCCCGGCTATCGGATCCACTCCAGGATCAAGACCGCAGCCGTCCTGCTCACCGTCCTTCTAATATGTGTCGAGATCTTCCCTGCACAGAAGATATCCGGGCAATCATACAGTGGTGCCCTCCTTAGCAGGCCTTCCGTTGCCAGGGTTACGAGGGGCTCTCCCGGGCACTTCGCCGGCCTTCGCAAGGGCGACCGGGTC
>JAUXGG010000259.1 GCA_030622265.1 Candidatus Eiseniibacteriota bacterium | reverse complement strand
GCTTCTGGGTGGGCGTCTTCATCGCGATCGTCGGTGTGGTTCTGGTGCTCGGGCACAACCTGAGGGCGACAGATGGATTGGGCAGGGGGATGATAATGGGCCTGGTTGCCGCCCTCTTCTATGCGAGCTTCCACCTGGCTACCCAGGTGGGCAGGCGCCATATGGATACCTTGTCATACCTGTGGATAAGCACGCTAAGCGCCGCGGGCGCCCTCTTGATCATAAACGCCATCATGCGAAGTCCCCTCACCGGTTTCAGCTCGGAGACCTATCTGAGCTTCATCGCGCTGGGCATCCTGGTCCAGTTCCTGGGCTGGCTTCTCATAAACTTCGCCCAGGGCTATCTCAGGGCATCGATCGTTGCACCGGTTCTGCTGGTCCAACCGGTCCTCACCGCCCTCCTCGCCGTGCCTTTACTGGGAGAGCGCCTCACGTCCTGGCATATCGCGGGCGGCCTGGCTGTACTCGCAGGCGTGTACATAGTACTGTGGAGCCGCAACAGGGTGCTCAGCCTCCAGGGAGAGCGAGAATGAGGAACTCTCTGACCATAGTCCTGGCTGCCGCAGTGGGCGCACCCGGAGGATGGCCCATCGCGCCGGTCAGGCAGTGGCAGGGGCACGCGTTTCCCTATCCCGTCGGAGTCGATGATCTTTCTGCACTCGCGTGCCAGGATTTCAAGGAGAAGGCTTACAGAGAAGTCCCGCACTTCTTCTTCATGGGGGCAAGGATGAGAACGACTCGGTAGTTTTCCGGGACGGTTACAGGGAAAAGGACGAGGCTCTTGTGCTTGACCTCTTCGGTGAGACGCCCAGGGAGCGCTGGTACATAGCCGAGAAGATCTATGACTTCATGGGCGCACGGGCCGAGTTCCGCCTTTACCCGGATGGCGGCCACGAGATCTCAGACAGAATGAATGAAGACATGGGCCGTTTCTTCACCAAGGTTCTGGCCGAGTCAACAGAGAAGCCGTGAGACAAACCCGGAGCTGAGTCTCGATCCGGCTTTGGCGGGCATGGCCTGGGCGGCCATCATCGCAATGGCGGCGATCGGCGGACTGCTCACCGTAATCCCGTTCTGGCGCATCCTCACGAAGGCCGGCCTGCCGGGACCTCTGTCACTCCTCATGCTGGTCCCTGTCGCCAACATAATCCTGCCGTTTTACGTCGCCTTCACCGACTGGCCCGCGCTCAGGAATAGCGGCGGCCGTTCGCATCTATAGGGTGCATCAGACGCATCTTGGTATTCATAAGAGGCGTAACACCCAACTACGCCTGCGTCGGAGCCGATGACTTCGAGGGGATACAGGAATACCTCGTCTCAACAATGCATTCAGCCAAGCTCCAGGATCAGGATGCCCTGACGTCCACCTGATAAGCCAGAAGGAGTTTCATAGGATGTTGATGGCTTAACCACGGGCCTCACATTTCCAGCAACTCAAGCCCACCAGCATACCGGTTTCTTCGCTGCACCCACGTCTAATTGAACAGGCGCTGTTCATGGAAAGGAGGCTCGACATGAGACAGAGAACCATCGCCCTGTTCCTGGTTGTGATCACCCTGGGAATGCTGGTTGTCCCCATATCCGTGCTCTCCAGGGAATATGTGGTGATGATAAGCCGCAATATCAACCTTCGCACCGGCCCAGGCACCGACAGGTTCATAATAGGGCGGGCGTGGAAGGGGGACATCTTCGAGATGGTGGATGAAGCAGGCAACTGGTACGAGATTCTGATGTTCTCAGGCGACTACCGCTATGTCAGCAAGTCCTGGGCCGCACGGCTGACCGGTGACGACCTGCTGCCGGGCCACAGTATGACGCCACCATCAGATGGCGACCGGCTCAACTCGCTCTACCTGGATATCGTGCATGCGAGGGAACGTGCGGGAAGAGAGGCCGACGAGATCATCCCGCCGCTCGAAAATGAGAACCGAAACAAGGCACTCCGCAATATTCTTGAGGACAGACACATCCTTGAGGTCATGCAGATATACTCGGTGCAGCCCGCGCTCTACTGTGAAATCGTCAACGAGATCGGCGGGGGCGGTGATTGCGAAACGTATTTCACGGCGAGTCGATGAGTCGATGGAGCATCGATCAACGATGAGGCCGGGAAAAGCACACGAGGGGAAAGGGGACAGTCACTCTCCTCACAGGAGTCGCAGGTGTCTGTTCCCTTTTTCTACTTCTGCTTCTTCTACTCTTCAATGCCTTCCGGCCTCAGCCAGTGATCGGTGAAGATCATCTCGGCGCGGAAGTGCTTTTTGATGAACAGGATGCCGCCCGTGGCGTCCACGATCATCTTTCCCACAACGAGCGTGTCCGGAGCGGAATAGATGTACTCCATCGTGGTGACCATTCGCTTCACGCGCTTGGGCAGCGGGTCGGTGGTGTATTCAATCTTGACCGGCACGGCTGTCGCGATATCAAACCAGGCTTTCCCTATGACCTCCTCATCGTCCTTGTCCGCGGGGAGTTTTATGAACTTGTACGCGATGAGGTCTTTTCCGTCCGCCGTTTCGGTCTCTTCGAGGCGCTCTATGAACATCCTGTCCTGAGAGTCGGCATCGAAGGGACTGTATTCCTCAGGATCGAAACCGGCTGAGTCCTCGTCTTCATTCTCTTGTCTCTCCCGTTTCTTTGCCTGCTCCTCCTCCGTGATATCTTCCCCGTCCTTGATCACCTTGACCGGCTCATACTCGATTTCGCCGTCGTCGCGCAGGCAGAGCTTCCCCCAGCTGTGATGGTATTTGTCTTCATCCTTGGGTTTCCCATGCTTGTCCATCTCCTGCATGTAACTCTCTATGGTCCCGGGGATCAGATCCTTGCTCTCTTCTGAGAGATTCACCGCCCTGAGCCACAGGGAGTCCGTGGGTGTATCCGCGCTTGCTACAAGGGGAAGGCCCAAGGCAAGCACGGTCAATAGCATTGAGAAGACAAGCAAGCACTTTCTCATCGCAGTCCTTTCTCCAAATTAAAGCGGCCAGGCTACCCTGTGCCCGCCGCGCGCAGTATATTACACACATTCCTGCGTGGCAAGGTTCCCGGCCTCGCCGGGGCCGATCCCACCAGGTCCAATAGCTGTGCCCAAAGATCCTCCCCCAAAAACACGAACTCACCCAACCACCCAGGGGCGGCATCTTGTCTCTCCCTAACCCCAAATAATCTGGCTTGCGAGTTTGAATCCGGAGTCCCGATATGGTATAATGACTATACGCAAGATATCTAACATCGTGGACTTTGCGGCTCCCCGGATCCCTGGTGGACGGCGGGTTGCAGGCTTCAATTTCGGCAGGGGGTATCTGTGATCTCAAGAACTAAGCGGTTCCCGCTCGGCAGGCCGCCGGCAATTGCAGTAGCCATAGCGCTGACTTTCATCTTGGGTGCCGCAGCGACAGCACTTGCACAGGGTGATTGGAACGATGTCAGTGTGTCTGATAGCGTCGTGGTTTTCGGGGTAGTCAGCACGGGCCTTATCGACTCCGCCGTCATAACTGTGACCAATAATCTCCCGGTTCCTGTCAGCATCACGGCGGCGGACTTCGAGGAGGACGTGTTCTCCGCGGCAGTGGTCAACCAGGCTATTCCGATACCCACCTCCGGAACCAGGGAGGTCCGGATCTATTTCGAATCCGACCAGAATGTCGACTACACGGACTTTCTCCGCCTGGAGCTGGATGACGGCGTGCGGTCCTTGATCGTGGAAGTGTCGGCTCAGGCCGACCACCCCGGCACATACTATGACGGCACCCAGAACAAGTGGGCGGAGGAACTCAAGACCATCCTGGCCAATCTGATCGACGGTCACACCTCCCTCGGCTATACCATCGCCCGTGATCGGATGTATGGCAACATCGATAATGATGATACCTGCTTGGAGTGCCCGACGACCGGCTGTGTCGAGTGTATCTACACGGGAAGAATCGGCTGCTTCAACACCCGGGCCGGTGCGACTGCCAATAGCTTCAATTGCGAGCACACCTGGCCGC
>JAUXGG010000069.1 GCA_030622265.1 Candidatus Eiseniibacteriota bacterium | reverse complement strand
CCTGAAATTGAAGATAAAGAAGCGGTGTTGAAGGAATTGCACCGGGTCTTGAACCCGAACGGATACCTATCTAGCCGGTATTGCTTTCGTATGAAAAAGCAGAGACTTTTGAGAATTGTAGAGTCAACGGGATTATACTCTTTGCGGGAGCAAAAAGGCCACATCCTTAATTTTGTCTTTGCCCGAGTATAGACTGTATTCTAACCATGAAAACGAAAGCTGTTGTGGTTCCCCTTGTTCCTCCGGTGAATTCATCTTCGGGCCTTTACGTACAGCATCCGCGAGATGGGAAGGGCACCCCACTTCCTTACCTCAGGGGAGAGGTGCACCACGTTCACCGGGGTTCCGGCCACCAGGCTCTCGAGGATATGCAGGAGGCCAGGGGGGTCGATCTTCGCCATGTCTTCACAGACGGAGCGCTTCAGGGGAAAGACTTCTTTGTCGGGGTATTCGCTGTTCAAACGTTCGACCACGTTCACCTCCGTCCCGACAGCGAAGCTCGTCCCAGGTGGAGCCTCCTCCACAATGCGTAAGATCTGCGACGTGGAGGCACTTCCATCGGCCGCTTCGACCACTGCAGGAGGACACTCAGGGTGCACGATGACCTTTGCTTTCGGGTCCTTTACTCTCACCCTTTCTACATCTGCGAAAGCGAAGGAGCTGTGTACGTAACAGTGCCCTCTCCACACGATCATTTCGGCACGACGCAACTCCTCAATCTCATTGCCTCCAAGGGTCTTACCCGGCTCCCACAGGACGACCTTATCCTGTGAGAGTCCACACTCCCTGGCGGCGTTTATCCCCAGGTTCTCGTCGGGCATGAAGAAGACCTTACCCTGTTTAAGCCCCCAACCGACGATGACTTTAGCATTAGCTGATGTACAACTGATCCCTCCATTCTGAGCGCAGAATGCCTTTATCACAACAGCGGAGTTGACATAGGCGACGGGGACGAGACTTCCTACATCGGCCTCTTGCAACTCCTCCCAGGCCTGCTTCACATCGTCGAGCTGGGCAAAGTCGGCCAACGGACAGCCCGCCTTGAGGTTGGGAGTGAGGACCACCTGCTCCTCTCCGCAGACTACCGCTGCGGTCTCGGCCATGAATCTCACTCCGCAGACGACGATGTGCCTGGCTTTCTTCTGTTCAGCGGCTCGACGAGCCAGATCCAGGGAGTCGCCGCAAAAATCAGCAAACTGAATCACCTCATTCCGTTGGTAGTGATGTCCCAATATGATCAGGCTATCTCCTAACTCCTCCTTGGCCCGGTGAATCCGGCCAAGAAGATCTTCTTCCTTTAAATGCGCGTATTCTTTAACCAGTTGCATAGGCTCCTTTCCACTATTTTACAAACTCCAATGAGATATCCAGAGCCCGGGGTGAGTGCGTAAGTTCACCGACTGAGATGTAGTCAACACCGGTCCTTGCTATTTCTTGCACGGTTTCCAGGTTCACCCCGCCGGAGGCCTCGAGTGGCGCTTTCCCTTCTGCCAGCCGGACCGCCTGTCGCATATCCTCCACGGGCATGTTGTCGAGCATGATGCGATCGACATTGAGAGCCAACGCTTCCTTCAGTTCCTCCAGTGTCTTTACCTCCACCTCAATCGGTAACCCCTGACTGTTGTGGGCCCGCACCCCATTCACCGCGACTGTGATACCTCCTGCGGCAGCGATATGATTGTCCTTGATGAGCACCATGTCGTCGAGGCCCATGCGGTGGTTCTGTCCACCGCCCAGGCGTACAGCCCACTTGTCCAGCGCCCGTAACCCAGGGGCGGTCTTGCGGGTATCGAGGATAACCGCTTTGGTCCCGGCTACAGCATTCACATAGCAGCGGGTCAGGGTGGCGATCCCTGACATCCGTTGCAGGAAGTTTAGCGCTGTCCGCTCAGCGGTGAGGATGGAACGGGTCGGGCCGCGCACATAACCCAGGATATCGCCAGCCATAATCTGTTTCCCATCGGGTACGACTCCCTGAAAAGAGAGGGCATCATCGACAGCGAGGAAGACCTGGGCGGCAACGGCCAACCCAGCCACCACCCCCGCCTCCTTGGACAGCAGGCGTCCTTCAACCTGCGCCTGCGCGGGGATGGTCCATCTGGTTGTGACATCACCAGAGCCTACATCCTCGCTCAGGGCACGCTTCACGACGGCCTTGATTCCAGCTTCCAGGTGGCCTGAGGAAAAAGAACTCCGGCGGCTCATCTCTTCATTGGCTTTTTTTTGCCCTATCGATAGTGCCACTATAAAGACGCTCTTCTGAGCTGTTGTCCAAGTCTCTTAGTTGGCCGTTGGCTGAATCCGGGGCGAGGGTGGTCAAGTTCTATGGGAGCCTCCCTTAGATGAGATCCTTCCGGTTGGTAATCATATAGACCACCCGAGCGCCGATGTTGACCGCGTGATCGGCCGCGCGCTCCAGGTCTCGCAGAGAGAGTAGGAGTATCACCGTATTCTCTGCAATCTCCTCGGCCTCCTCCGGCCCATGGCCCCTGAACTCACTCTCCATCAGCCTCTTCAGCAAGAGAGCAGTCAGATTCCAGAAGCGAGAATCGACCTCCTCATCGAGCTTGATCGCCGCTTCAGCCCGCGCCACATCCTGGTCATGATAAGCCTTGAGCTCCTCATAGAGCATTTCCACGCTGAGTTGGCCCACCGCCAACAGCTCATCGAGCGGGAGGAGAGCGTATCTTGCGGAGTACTTTAGGGCGTACTGACCGAGGTTGAGTGCCAGGTCCGCGATCCGCTCCAGGTCGGTGATGATCTTGAAGGAGGCGGTGATCAGTCGCAGATCAGCCGCTACCGGCTGCTGCAGCGCCAAGAGATCGATGCAGTCCCTCTCGATCTTTAAATAGAGCTCATCTATCTCCTCATCGCCCTCTTCAAGCCGACGGACCAACTCCTTATCAGGATGTTCCAGCGCCCGAAGCCCCAGATTGAGGCGCCCAGCCACCTTATTCCCCATGGAGAAGACGTCGCAGCTCAATCTCCGCAACTGCTCCTGATATGATTCGCGAACCATCTTTTGCTCCCGGCACCTAGCCGAACTTCCCCGTGATATAGTCCTCGACCCGTTTGTCCTTTGGGTTCTCGAAGATTTTCTTCGTCTCATCGTATTCCACTAGCTCCCCCCCGGTCAAGAAGACCGCCGCAAAATCACTCACCCGCGCGGCTTGTTGCATATTGTGGGTCACAATGACCACGGTATACTCCCGCTTCAGTTGGTCGATCAGGTCCTCGATCTTCGCTGTGGCGAGCGGATCGAGGGCCGAGCAGGGCTCGTCCATCAACAGGACCTGCGGCTCTACGGCCAGAGCGCGGGCGATGCAGAGTCGCTGCTGTTGTCCACCTGAGAGCTCGAAGGCGCTCCGGTGGAGGTTGTCCTTGACTTCATCCCAGAGGGCGGCCCGGCGGAGGGCCCACTCCACCCTCTCTTTCAGGTTGGAGGTCTTACCGTTGACCCGCAGGCCGTAGGCCACGTTCTCGAAGATCGACTTGGGAAAGGGATTCGGCTTCTGGAAGACCATCCCAATCTGTCGCCGCAGATCCACTGGATCAACCTCCCGGGAGAGGATATTCCTCCCCCAAAAGAGCACCTTCCCTTCGGCCCTCGCCCCGGGGATGATCTCGAACATCCTGTTTAGGACCTTTAAAAAGGTGCTCTTCCCGCAGCCCGAGGGCCCGATGATCGCCGTGACCCGGGTTTTCGGGATCTCCAGGGGGATATGGCGGAGCGCCTGAAAGCTGCCATAGTAGAAGTTCAAATCCTCTACCTTGATTATTGTCTCTACCATTGGCGGGGGCGTCTCCATCGCTGCGGTATCACTCATCATAAGAAGTTCATCTCGTCCTGTCAAAGCCTCACCAGCGCCTCCTCCGGCGTATGCGGTAGCGGATGATGATCGCCACGAGGTCGATCGTCAAGACCAGCCCCAGAAGGACGATCGCCGTGCCGTACTGGATCGGGCGCGTCTCCTCGTAGAAGATGCTCTCCGTCGCCATGACGAAGAGGTGGTAGGGGAGGGCCATCACCGGGGAGAGGACCGAGTCAGGTAGCCTGGCGGAGAAGACGGCGGCGGTGAAGATGATCGGGGCGGTCTCACCCGCTGCCCTTCCCAAGGCGAGGATCGCGCCGGTGAGAATGCCGGGGAGCCCGACGGGAAGGACCACCTTGCGGATCGTCTGCCACTTTGTCGCCCCAAGAGCGAGCGACCCCTCGCGGAATTCTTGAGGCACGGCACGCAGTGCCTCCTCCGAGGCGCGGATGATCACGGGGAGCACAAGGAAGGCCAGGGTAAGCGAACCGGAGAGGATCGAGATCCCAAAACCGAGGGCCCTGACGAAGAAGGCCAGCCCGAACAGTCCGAAGACGACCGAGGGGACCCCGGCGAGGTTGTTCACTGCCATGCGGATGATCCGGACAAGTAGGCCCTGCCGGGCATATTCCACGAGGTAGATCGCCGCAAAGGCCCCCAAGGGAAGGGAGAAGAAGAGCGTCCCAACGGCAAGACAGAGTGTTCCCACCAGGGCGGGGAAGATCCCGCCCTCGGTCATCGCCTGCCGGGGAAAGGATGTAAGGAACTCCCAGGAGATCACTCCCACTCCCCGGACGAGGATGAAGGAGAGGATCGTCCCCAGGGCAACGAGGACCCCCGCCATCGCCAGGCTCAAGAGGGTGAAGGCGATCGCCTGGGTCGCCCGCCCCCGCCGCAGTCGCATCACTCCACCTCCCGATAGCGCTGGGAGATCCAGTCGGCGATGAGGTTGATCGCAAAAGAGAAAAGGAAGAGGGCGATCCCGATGGCGAAGAGCGCGTGGTAATGGACCCCACCCCAGACGGCCTCCCCGATCTCGGCCGCGATCGTCGCCGTCATCGGGCGGACCGGCTGAAGGAAGGTGCGAGGGATTATCGGCGACATCCCGCTCACCATCAGCACGGTCATCGTCTCCCCGACAGCCCGCCCCGCCCCGAGGATGACAGCGGTCGAGATCCCGGACAAGGCTGCCGGGACGGTCACCCTGCGGATCGTCTGCCACTTAGTCGCCCCCAGGGCGAGCGAGGCCTCGCGGAAGGACTTCGGCACGGCGGTGAGCGCATCCTCAGCGACGCTGATGATCGTCGGCAGGGCCATCACCCCGAGGATCATAGAGGCGGCCAGCGCCGTCTTCCCGATCGGGAGGTCAAAGAAGTCCTTCACCCAAGGGACGACCAGGACCAGGGCGAAGAAGCCGTAGACCACCGAAGGGATCCCGGCGAGCAACTCGGCCAGCGATTTTAAGAGATCGCGGACCTGGGGCGGGGCAACCTCCGCGATGTAGATCGCCGCTCCGACGCCGAGCGGCACGGCGATCAACAGCGCCCCGACCGTCACCCAGAGCGACCCCAAAAAGAGCGGCAAAATCCCGAAATCCGGGGGTTCGGCGGTGGGATACCAGTACTTTCCGCTGATGAACTCTCCCAGACCGTACTCTTGGAACAGCGGGAGGCCTTCGCGGAAGAGGAAGACCACGATGAGTAACAGGATGACGATGGAAGTGACGGCGCACGCGAAGAGAAAGTATCTGATCAGCGTCTCTTTTGGCCCTCTTAAGCCCATGCTCCCCCCTTTCCAACCTTCATCGTTCCGGTCTTCCTCCTGCATCTCTTGCAGCCACTATCGATGTGGTGGTTTCCCTATCTCATAACTGCTCTTGATTATGATGTGTGCACCCAGCCATCTCTCTCAGAGTTTGTTGATAAAATCATCGCTTTTTTCTATCACCTTCTTCCCAAGCATTTCTTTTTAGGTAGGAGACGACTCCATTTAGTTTCTTCTTCCTCACAGCTTGATTTTTATGTCTTGATTCCCGGTGCCGGCGCATTGTCCCATCTCTTACCCCTAGCTCCACAAGGGGGAACCCCGGCCTCCAAAGGTCAATTCTAGAGGCCGGGGTAGGGTGGATGAGGGGTTACTTTTCGATGAACTCCGTACCTACTGCTTTAAAGAGGAGCTCGCAGATAACTTTCTCTATGTGGTATAGCGGCACATAACCCTGCTCTATCACGATGGCCTGACCGGTGCGGGAGTAGATAAAATCGAGGAATAGTCCCCGGGGCTCTCCCTGCGTCGGCACACCATCGGTATACATATAGAGGCTCCTGCTGATGGGGTAGCTGCCGTCGAGGACGGTCGCGACAGAGGCCTTCACGTAAGTGACGCCTTCTGGGGAGACCGGTAGGACCTTGACTGTCGGTTTGATGTAGCCAACACCGATATAGCCGATCGCTCCCTCTACGCCCTCTACAGTCGCGACCATCTCGGCATTCGAGCCGGTGTAGATTACATCCGGCCGGAGTCGCGCCCCCTTTCCCTTCACCTTTTTGATGACCATATCCAGGAACGACCCATAGGTGCCCGATGTTGTGTCCCGCGACACTACCACGATCGGCAGGTCCGGCCCGCCGAAATCCTTCCAGTTTTGGGCCTTGGAGTCGGTATAGATCTCTGCGATCTGCTCGAAGGTGAGGCTTTCAACTGTGTTGCTCGGATGGACCACGACCGCGATCCCATCCTTGGCGATGGCATGCTCTACAGGATTAACCCCGGCAGCCGCTGCTTGATCCCACTCCTTTTGCTTCATCGGCCTGGAGGCGTTAGCGATATCGGTCGTGCCGTTGATCAAAGCGGCGATCCCGACTGACGAGCCGCCGCCTTTAACGGTCACCGCTATCTCTGGATGTATCAACTGGAAGAGTTCGGCCGCACGCCCTGCAATCGGCAGGACGGTCGTCGAGCCCTCAATCTTCAATTCCTCCTGGGTAGCCGCCCCAATCACGCTACCGATCAGAAGAGAACCGACCAAAAAGAGACAAAGTATCCGACGGATCATAATTGGTTCCTCCTTTTATCTTGGTGTGTGAACACGTTGAAGCTCAGCAGTCTCGTGCGCCATCTCTCACCCCCGTACATACTTTTCACATTGGCAATATATCTTTTTTATAAATATAAAGATTACATTCAAAATATACACCGAAGTTGGCCACTTGTCAAGGGGGGATTAAGCTGCTGAGGTTTCAGTGTAAGAGTTAATTCAATTGTAGACTGACCTCAGGAGAATCTGAAATCACTTAGGGAAGACATCCATCACGTTTCATCGACTAATGGAATCCGAACTCCGCGCAGGGAAAAGAGCAAGTGAAATAGTGCAGTCCAAGGAACTCTTGAACCTCGGCCAGGGTGTATTCGTACACTCGCACAGCCTTGCAGACCCTCTCGTTGCGAGCAGCCCTGATGGATCATTTCCTCAATGAACACCCGACGAAATAGCCGCTTTTCCCTCCGTGGTACGATGCCTTCTGGTTGACAGCCGGAGCCGAATGAATTAGTATTGCGATGCGTTTGCAATAATAATGGAGGTGCAACGTGAAACAACTAAAGAATGCGGTTTCGCCAGCTTTGTCGATTACATTGTTGGTCGTAGCCACCCTGTTCCTCAGT
>JAUXGG010000111.1 GCA_030622265.1 Candidatus Eiseniibacteriota bacterium | reverse complement strand
CAAGCGCTGTAAGCCTGATCACCATGAAATATCTCCTTTCAAAAGCGGTCTTCAGTCCGCGGCCCGACTGACCGCCGAACTTTACCAAATAACTAACCAGCTGTCAAACCGTTCGCAAGTCCAGGCCAGCGCTTATTCCTGCCTGAGCTGCTTCTCCGCCCGTTCGACCGAGAGTCTCGCTCTCTGGACCGTCTCCCCTTCCTCACCACTCTCCACGACCATAGTCCACTCGCGGATGGCCTCCAGAATGAGGCCTCTCTCGGCAAATGCCAGGCCCAGGTTATAATGAGCCTCCATGCTGCCGGGATCCACTTCGAGAGCTTTCTGGAAGTAGTCGACCGCCGTGTTTATATCCAGTTCGGTATAATAGACCATGCCCAGGTTGTTGTAGGCCTTGGCGTCGGCCGGGTCGAACCTGATCGCCTCTTCAAGCAGGACTTTGGCGCTGTCGACCTCATCAGACTCCGCGAGCAGCATCGCCAGGTTTACCCTGACCTTGTTGAGGTCCGGGTCCATGCCCAGAGCCCGTTCATAGCTCTCCATCGCATCCACAGCCAGAAGCTGGTCAGAGTAGAGGTTGCCGAGCTCGAAGTGGACAAGCGCATCCTCAGGATAGGCATTCCCCATCTCTTCGAGCATCTCTATCTTTTCCTCAACATCCGCATCCTCCGGAATGGTCTCTATCGGAGCCCGCTTGACCGCCGGGGCGCCGCACCCCACCAGAAACGTTGCCACCAGTACCACCACCAGGATCAGAAATGACATCTTTGCCATCAAGGCCTCCTTATAGCTTGCAAATGTACGAACAGGAATCTTACCATAACCTCGTCCAAATAGTAAAGTGAGGGAACCGGACTGGCAACAATGAATTCAAGTAAACTGGTCGTACAAAAGTTTGGGGGGTCCTCTCTGGCCACTCCGGACAAGGTCCGCCGGGTCGCGGAACTTGTCACCGGTGAGAAGAAGGCGGGGAAGGACGTGATCGTCGTCGTCTCGGCGATGGGAAACACCACGGATGAGCTCTTCGAGCTGGCCAGGACGATTTCACCCTCACCCCCCAAGCGCGAGCTGGACATGCTCTTGACCGCCGGCGAGCGGATCTCGATGGCTCTTCTCTCAATGGCGATCAGCCAGCTCGGATTCCAGGCGATATCATTCACCGGCTCCCAGAGCGGGATAGTAACGGACACCAGCCACACCAGTGCGAAGATCATGGATGTGAAAGCGTTCCGGGTAAGGGATGAGCTTGAGAAGGGCCGGATCGTGATTGTCGCGGGCTTTCAGGGTGTAAGTCCTGCCAAGGAAGTCACTACCCTCGGCAGGGGCGGGTCCGATACGACCTGCGTCGCGCTGGCCGCCGCGTTCAATGCCGAGGAGTGCGACATATTCACCGACGTGGACGGGGTCTATACCGCCAATCCCCGGCTGGTGCCGGAGGCCAGGAAAATCCCCAGGATATCCTACGAGGAGATGCTGGAGCTGTCATTCTGCGGGGCTGAAGTGCTGCACTGGAGAAGTGTGGATGTCGCGCGGAGATTCGGAGTGCGCGTACACGTCAGATCCTCGAAGAGAAAGGAGATAGGAACCATCGTGATGGGAAAGGAAGAAATCGAAACCGCGGACATATGCGGCATCACCCAGGACACGGGCCTGGTCGAGCTCACCTTCGGAGACGAAGACCGGTCGCCGGCGATGGCCGAGCGCGCGCTGGCCGCACTCGACAAGGCCGAGATCCTTGTGAAACTCATGCGTGTCCTGCCCGATCCCCAGGGGAGAGGACAGCTCTCTGTCATGATCCCTGAAGAGCAGAGGAAGCAGGCCCTGGCAATCCTCGCGACCGAGCTCGCCGGCCTCGAGATCGGCATCGACGATACCCTCGCCACCGTCTCAATCATCGGGCACGGCCTCTGCAGCAAGCCCGGCATAGCAAGGAAGGTCCTGGCCTCGCTTACTGCCACAGGCGTAACTCCTTTATCAATAACGACATCCGGGATCACCATGACTATCGTGATGAAGCGGTCGGAAGCCCTGGATGCGGTGAAAAAACTCCACTCCGACCTGGGCCTCGGGTAAAAAGGGGACAGACACCTATTTCCCGCAACCGGAAATAGGGACGAGTAAAAAGGGTAAAAAGGGGACAGCGCCCTTTTTTCAACTACTGGAAAACAAGGGCGCTGTCCCCTTTTTACCTGAGAACCCCGGAACCCGCCTCGACGATTTCGCCATCCCGCAGGGAAACAATCCTTCCCGAGTAGTCGGCGATGTACTTCTCGTGAGTGACGAGCACGATGGTCTTACCGTCCGCGTTCAGATCGGAAAAGATGGCCAGGATCTCCGATCCGGTTTTGCTGTCGAGGTTTCCCGTGGGCTCATCGGCAAGCACTATGGCCGGGTCATTAACAAGGGCTCTCGCGATCGCGACTCTCTGTCTCTCACCACCGGACAGCTCATTGGGGTTGTGACGGACGCGTTCACCGAGCCCGACCCGCTCCAGCATTTCCAGGGCTCTCCTTTCCCGGTCCTTCCGGCTCACGCTGGAATAAAGAAGCGGCAGCTCGACATTGTGTAGGCAGTTGGTGCGCGGAAGCAGATTGAAGGTCTGGAAGACAAAGCCTATCTTCTTGTTCCTGATCCTGGCGAGGTCATCATCCCCCATCTCGTCGACCTTGTTACCGTCGAGGTGGTACTCGCCCTCCGTGGGTCTGTCAAGACAGCCAATGAGATTCATGAGGGTAGACTTGCCGGAACCCGATTGCCCCACAATCGCAATGAACTCGCCGGCCTTGACCTCGAGATCGATCCCCCTGAGGGCACGGACCTGCGTCTTGCCCATCTCATAGTCTTTTTTGATTCCTCGCATCTCTATGAGTTCCATACAGTATAAAGCCTCCTCGGTGCCATGCCTGCCTTACCCCCGTCTTCAGGCCGCGTCTTCAAAAAGAATACAGTCCTAAGAACTATACACCCCTGCCCGCTTCTGCGCCACCTCGCCAAACTGCCATCTCGCGGGACTACCATCTGAGAATCGCTCCCACACCATCCTTCGCCTCCAGGCCCGCCCCTTTATTCACGTAACTCACCTCGGCATCCTGGTGAACGGCCAGAACCGCAAGGTGCTCCGAGATGTCGCCCTCCCGGCCCACTTTCTTCCTGCAGTAAGGGCAGGTTTTGGCCCCGAGAACGTCCACCCCACCACAGTCACCGCACAGGCATCCCTCGATATGCTCGCCGTCCACCATCACGAGCGTGTGCACGCGCCCTTTTTCGAGGGCGCGCACCGTGTCCTTCAGCCCCGTGACGGTCATATAGCCCTGATCGGAATCCCCAAGGAGCGCCCGGGCGATCTTCTGGGATCTCCGGGTCTCGGTCTCCTCCTCTATTCTCCT
The DNA here is from genome assembly GCA_030622265.1 of Candidatus Eiseniibacteriota bacterium. GTDB lineage: Bacteria > Arandabacterota > Arandabacteria > Arandabacterales > Arandabacteraceae > JAUVJV01. Next base: position 2,883 of record JAUXGG010000111.1, on the reverse strand, counting down.
CGCCGCTGCCAGAACCTCGCTCGAGTTGGATGCGATATCCACGGTCACATATCCCGCCAGGGTCCGCTGGAGATACGAATGCAGAATCCGGAAAAGCCTTGTGCGGACCTCCTGCGCGCCGCCGATGATGAGATGGCCGAAGCCCTCACCCTTGTAGAACTCGAAAACCGTGTCGGCAACGTGCTTGAGATGCTTGTTGGCGGCATCCTTGATGTGGCGCTGGAACCTCGCCTGCGCCCAACCACCCTGCTTGTGCCACCCGGGAACCAGATCGAAGATCTCGGTTCTCTCTGAAATCTCGCCCTGGTACATGGTGAACACCCGCGCTTTCGTCTTATCCGCCACGACGATGCAATACCGCCTTCCCTCGTCCACGAGCTTCAGCATGGGAAGCACATATGGCGAATGGTTGACCACACACCGGTCGGGCACGGCCACCGGCAGCCTGAAAACCTGCCAGAGTCCGGTACCGCCCGAGGCGAATATGGCCAGCCCCCTGGCCCTCCCCTTGAAGTCCATCTTGAGGAAGCCCAGAATCTTCTGAACATCCTCTTCCACCTTCGCCCTGTCATCGTCCGAGAGCCCGGCTTCGCCGACCGCAGCCTTCATTATGTCCTTGGCTTCAATCTCGTAGGCCTTGGCCTTGCTCTTGTAGACCCCGATTCCCAGGTAGAAGCTCAGTACCCAACCGGAGCCCGCCTTAAAGTGGAGCAAATCGACAACCTGTTTCCTGCTGATCATCTTATACTCCGACCTCCTGTTAATCCGGCGTTTCGCATTCTCCCCAGCCGAACTTGCCGATCAGGGGAACGAACACGCATCCCTCCAGCTTCTCAGTCTTGCGTTCTCCATCCCTCACAGTAACCCGGGTGAGGGTCTGCTGAAAACTGTTTCCCACCGGGATGATTAACCTGCCCCCGTCCGCCAGCTGGTCCACAAGCACCCCGGGAATCTCGGGAGCTCCGGCGGTCACCACTATGGCGTCATAAGGCGCCCTGGCGGCATAGCCCTCGGAGCCATCCCCCAGATGAATCTCCACATTGGCATAGCCGAGCTCCCGCAGCCTCTCGGCCGCTGCATCCGCCAGCTCCGGTACGCGTTCCAGCGAGACCACGTGGTCGACGATCTCGGCCAGGATCGCGGCCTGGTAGCCCGAGCCAGTCCCCACCTCGAGCACTTTCTCGTGACCCTCCAGGTTCATGGTCTCGGTCATGATCGCCACCATATAAGGCTGTGATATGGTCTGCCCGAGGCCTATGGGAAGCGGCCGGTCGGCGTAAGCAGAGTCCGAGTAATCCGGCGGAACGAAGACATGGCGCGGCACCTTCTTCAGCGCTTCCAATACGAGCCGGTTCTCAATACCCCTGGCTTTTATCTGGGTCTCGACCATTTTGAGCCGGTCTGACTCAAGGTTTCCGCTAATCACTTCGCCGCCTCACTGACCGTGCGCCTCACTCGCCGTGCGCCTTTCTGGCCTGGCGCCTCACTGGCCGGGCGCCTCTTTGACCGGGCACTTCACTGACCGGGCGCTTCACTGACCGGTCGGGTCTATCTCGAGATCTTCAATACCCTTGAGCACGTGCTTGCGGATCTCACCTGCGGCCGGCAGGCGTCTCTTGATCGCGCCCCTTTTGATATAGTTCAGGTTGAGCGCCTGCAGCTTGCCACCGCACTCGCATGGGGCATCCACCTTAACATCGGCGGGAACGACCGAGTCCTCGCCGCACTCGGAGCATCTGAGCAGCTTCTTCTCTCCGCTCATCTTCCCTCGCTTGGCCTCGAGCCGGCCTTCCACTTCAACGATGTCCATCGCGAAGTCCAGGACCCGCGCGCTGCTAAGGCAAGTCCCCACGCCGAAACCATCAACCGCGTCCCCGAGCTCCAGAAGGTCAGGCTCATCCATCCCGCCGCTTACCAGGATACCCACATCGGAGAAACCCCTCATGTCGAGTTCCCACCTCACCTCCCGCACTATGTCCGCCATGTTGCCCCTCCGGGAGCGCGGGGTGTCGAGCCTTATTCCGCGCAGAGCCCCACCGAGCGCCTGGCAGGCCACCAGAGCTTCGAACTTCTCGTCTCCGAAGGTGTCGACTAAGGCTATCCTGGTCACCTTCTTATCAATAACCATGTCGAAATCCTGAATGGCCTTCTCGATCCCGCCGGAGAGGATCACGAGGGCATGCGGCATGGTGCCCGACGGCTCGATGCCGAGAAGTTCCGCCCCGGCCACGGTCGCCACCCCGTCGCATCCTCCGATGAAGGCATTCCTTTCAATCATCGGCGCTATGGCCGGATGCATCCGCCTTGCGCCGAAGCTGATGAGCGTGCGGTTGCCTGCCGCTATCCTCAAGCGAGCGGCCTTGGTGGCCACGCCGGAGGCCTGGGACAGAAGTCCCAGCAGGGGAGTTTCCAGCACCGCGAAGTCGGTGTAGTTTCCCTCGATCGTTACCACCGGTTCCAGCGGCCTTATCACGGTCCCTTCCCGGAGGGCCCTGACGTCAACGTCGATGCCTTCCAGGAGGGACAGGCATTCCTCCAGCCCCGCGGAGATCCCCCAGGTGTAGCCCTGGGGCAGGCCCTTCACCGTGAACTCCGCCTTGACCCGTTTCGAACCCCGCGTTCGCTTAAGTACCTGGACCGCGCGAGAGAAATAGACATCGGTGGTATGTCCCCGCCTTATCTCGCTTTCGCTCGCGATGTGAAGCTTGCGTTTTTTCATATGACTCCCACCTTGAGTACCTTCGCCATCTGATCGAGCGCGAAGTTGTTCTCGTCGCTTGTGAGCGCGGCCACAGAGTCCCTGGCCACCTCGACGCCGAAACCCCGCATAACCGCATCCGCAGCGGTGAAGAAAACACAGATATTGGTCAGGATCCCGGTGAT
>JAUXGG010000074.1 GCA_030622265.1 Candidatus Eiseniibacteriota bacterium | reverse complement strand
TTTCAAACAGTATTCTTGGGCGGTTGCCTCCGGGAGTGCAACAGAGTCCGGGGAGTATAACAGGGCTGGGGATTGTATCAGGGACAGGTTCTGGAGGTGTTCTCGAATGCGGTCTAGGGGGCCGTCTTGAGGCCCGTCTTGAGGCCCGTGAGCCACGGCGTCACATGTTCGGTCTCGAGGCGGACCACGTCGAAGAGGGTGGCAATAAGCTCGCCCTTCTCGCCGGCTCGCTCCGGGTTGAAATACTCCCAGGCGATTTCCCCGTCCACCGCAACCTCGAAGGCCCTGCCGCTGTTCGATTCAACGATGAGCGTGTTCCCGTTAGGAAGGCGGTGGGTGGTACCGCTGGTTTCGGTATAGAATCCGTTCTCGGGCGTACCCTCATACGCCCAGACGATCTCCTGGGTCAGGGGGTCGAACTCTATGATCTTGGACATTCCATAGTGGCCCTGGTTGTCAAACAGGAGGATGTTCCCGTTGGGCAGAAGGGTGGGCTCGTGCTGGGCTGCCCACTGACCGGTCAAGGCCCAGACCACTCTCTCCTCAGCAAGGTTGACTATGGCAATGACATCGATGTTGCGCGGGGAGATAAGCACGTGTCCTCTTCTGAAGATTCCTGAGCGGTCCTCGTGGGATCCATCCAGAACCTGCACCGTGTTGGTATGGAGCAGGTCGGGCAGCACGATGGGCTTTCTCCTCAGCAACAGTGCATAAGGGGACCGCTCGAAAGCGTCGATCACGGAGACACTTCGCAACACGGTTCCATCCTCATCGAGTACGGTAATGAAACCCTCGATCACCGGCCTTGACTGGCTGAACCGGGGTATCTTCCTGGGCTGTCGCGAGAGGACATAGATCAGGCCATCGGTATTGACGAACAAGTCATGATGGGCGCCACAGTCACTGGCCCAGATGAGTCTGGAATCCCGGTCGAGCTTTATGATGCCATAGCCATCATAGATGGCCAGCAGGTCGCCGTTGGGATAGAGATATGTCCTCCGCCAGAAGTCAGTGGAGTAGATGTGAGCTTCCTTCCGGTCTTCGGCCTCGTCATGATCCGGGAAGGCATCGGCGAAGTCGTAGGCCCAGCGGTGAATGATCTTTCCTTCCATGTCCATGAGGACGGCCTCCTGGGCGTGCCCCGAGGTTATGAGGTTTAGACCCGGCTGGGCACACGCACGCTTGAAAACCGAAACGCCCTTGAGATCGCCCGGGGGCCTATAGCCGCTTAAGTAGCCCACGCCTGAGAAGTCGGTCCCGGGCCCGCCGTCTCCTGGACCGGCATACCAGTTCGCATTGTCAAGGAACTGCCAGGAGCCGTCAGGCAGAGGCTCGACGCGCCGGCCTGTAACCAGGTCGCGAATCCTGCGGAAGACGAAGTGCCGCTGGCACCAATCATAAGCGCGGTGCACCGGCTCATATGGCGGGATCCTGGTCTCGGCGCAGAGAAAACCGTAGACGAAGCCGGCCATGCCAAGAAGCACAACAAGGAGAACCGTACGGGAAACGCTTGAGTTTCTCACCACGGCAAGACCTCCTCCTTAGTCCCTCGTCGTGCCCTGTTCGTACCGTCCGCCGGGGTTGGGCCATTCAAGCTAAATATAGTCCAGGTGCCTGAGGTTATCAAGCCTGACTGCGCGGACGGCGCGCCTATAGAGAGGTTACACCACGACCTCGGGGATTTCCATCTCGTTTTCCCTGAAGGCCTGGATGAAGGCATCAACCACGTTTGGGTCGAACTCGGTTCCGGACTCTTTGAAGATGGCTTCCTTGGCATCGAATGGCGACATGGCGCGCCTGTAGGGCCGATCACTCGTCAGCGAGTCATACCAGTCGGCGACCGCGATGATGCGGGCCTCGAGCGGTATGTCATTCCCGCTGGTCTCGTGATAGCCGGTGCCGTCGAACTTGTCATGGTGTGCGAGAATAATGGGGATGATGCGATGAAGCGGACCTCCGACAGGCTCCAGCATCGAAGCACCACGGTCCGCGTGTTTCCGGACTTCGTCGAACTCCTTGCTTGCCAGGCGCGCAGCCTTATAAAGCAGCGCACGGCTGGTCTTGAGCTTTCCGATGTCGTGAATCAGTGAAGCCGCCCTGACATCCTCGATCCTGTCATCGCTCAGCCCCGTGTAAGTTGCGATCTTGGCCGCATAAACCGATACCCGGTAGGAATGGTTCTCGGTGTACTTGTCCTTGGACACGAAGTGGCGCAGAATGACAAGCAGGCCGCGATAGGTCTGCATCAGCTCCTGGATCCGCGCCTTGTGGTGTTCATGCAGGCTCCCCATGGCATACGCCGTCACGATGAGAACGCCTCCCCAGGCGGCGATGTCGTGCCACCGGTCGCGGACCAATGCGGTCTCCTGACCTCCTGAGAGTACGGCGGGATTGATCCTGGCAAGGAGTCCCACCAGAAAGACGCTCGCGATTGCGGTCAGGGTCGCATGCTTCCTGCCATAGAAATAGGCCGCGAACAGGGTGGGGAAGGTATAAAAGCCCAGGAGCATGCGATGGCCGGTTACCAGGTAGTTAAGCGCGAAGGCCAGGCCCAGCATCGAGAGGACCAGCCAGAGCTCCCGGTTGACCTTGTTGAGGGCCCGCCTGAAATGCGTCCCGGGATGCCAGGGGCCGTGATCGCTTGAGGCTTTCCGGCTTTCCCAGTTTGTCTGAGTTTCTGTTTGCCACTCGGTCCCGGACGATGCCGCCGTCTCGGAAACCTGCTCCGGTGTGCCTTCCGGTGATGCGTGCGGGTCCAACGTTGCCGACCGACCATCTCTAACTGTCATTCCATACCTCCGGCCTCTTTGCTGGGTGACAACAATCCGTATTGCTTCCCGCCGTATCGCTTCCCCTACCCGCCAACGGTGTGGGCAGGGTATGGCAGTGCTCAAACAGGTACTCGGCCGGCCAGGCCGGCTCTTAATTAAGTATCGGCAATCTATTGCCGCGGCTGAAGCGGAGCCTCCGGGCCGTCAAAGGGCGGCGCAGAAGGGGACCTGTTCTGTGCACTGATCCTCAGGCGCCGGTCAGGATGGGACAGTGTGGGCGCAACAGCGAGGCGGGTGATTTTCCTTTCCGAGGGCACGGCCGATACCCTATATTGATTGTGTACCGAGGAGGCAGGATGCTTGAGACCGGACGACTTGGCAGGACCGGCATAGAGGCCTCGCTCCTGGGATTCGGGGGCATCCCCATCATGCGGGTGGGCATGGATGAGGCCAGAGATACCATCGCCGAAGCTCTCAGCCAGGGAGTCAATTTCATAGATACGGCCAGAGGCTATGGTGACAGCGAGAGGAAGATCGGTGAAGCCCTTCGCCGGTGGCTGCATCGAACGATGCGGCCTTGCCCTGAGATTCGCCCTGTCCAGGCCCGGTGTCATAGCCATACCCGGCATGGCAACACCGGATGAGGTCCGGCAGAATGCAGAGATCGCGCGGCTTCCGCAGGCGCTCACCGCAGAGGAGATGAAAATCGCCGCGGCCGAGAGAGAACGCCTGGGCACGCGTTATTGCCGGCGATGTGATTACTGTCAGCCCTGTCCGAGCGAGATCCCGATCGCTTTTGCCATGCATATCCCGAGCATCCGGAAGCGGATGGGGGACGCGATGATGCAGACGGAATTCATCAAGGGCGTACACGAGAAGATCGGAAGTTGCACCGAGTGCGGAGAGTGTGAGGAGCGGTGCCCGTTCGATCTCCCGGTGCGTGACCTGATTAAGGAAGCGAGACAGAACCTCGCAGAGGTTCTTGAATCGAAGTGTGATGCAGGTGAGTAAGATGCAAGGCAGTACGACGCAGGGAGGGATGCGAACTTGAGCCGATCCGGGATCAAGGCGCTGTGCCTCGTATCCGGAGGCCTGGACAGCGCCCTGGCCGCGCGCCTGATGCAGGAGCAGAACATCGACATCATTGCCCTGTACTTCGTGAACCCGTTCGGGTCCTGCGGGGAGAGGGAGGAAGGTGCTCCACCCCGGCGAGTCGCCGAATCCCTGGGCGTGGACTTGATGGCCGTCCCCTTCGAGCCTGACTACCTCGATGTCATAAGCCATCCCTGTCACGGATACGGTTCCAATGTGAACCCTTGCATTGATTGCCGCATCTATATGCTGAGACAGGCAAGGAAGATAATGGACGGTCTGGGCGCTTCCTTCGTGGTGACCGGCGAGGTGGTGGGCCAGAGACCCATGTCTCAGAAGCTCAACGCCATGCGCTGTATCGAGAAGGCGAGCACGCTTGAAGGCTACCTGGTCCGTCCCCTTTCGGCCCAACTCCTCTCGCCGACCATCCCCGAGGAGAAGGGCTGGATACGCAGGGAGGAGCTGCTGGCCATAAGCGGGCGCTCCCGCAAGGACCTCATGCGCCTTGCCCGGGATAAAGGACTTACGGGCTATGCCAGCCCCGGGGGAGGCTGTCTGCTCACTGATCCGAGGTTTGCAGAGAAGATGAGAGACACCATGAGCCATAACGAATTGACAGAAAACGCCGTGAGCCTGCTCAAGGTGGGCAGGCATTTCCGACTTCCGCTCGGGTCCAAGTTGGTGATAGGACGCAATGAGGCTGAAAATGAGAGCCTTGCCGGTCTGGCGACAGAGCAGGATACGCTGCTTGATACCGTCAGTGACCCCGGGCCGATCGCCGTACTCCAGGGCGGGCGCGCGTCCGAGGAGGAGGAACTCGCGGCCCGGATGGTCGCGAGATACAGTGATGGGAAGTCCTCTTCCGTGGTCACCGTGAGCATAGGATCCCCGGAGGGAGTTAGGACCCTCGACGTGGAACCAATGAACCCTCAGGAAGTCGGTTCCCTTATGATATGAAAGGTCCAGCCCAGATGAGCAGACGCCCGGGGCTTCGCGTCCGTGCCATGAGGCCGGAACACACCCGGGTCGCTGCGGAGATATCCTCGTTCCTACGGCGCAGAAGGGCGAGAGGCTATGTTGTGGGAGGACTGCTCCGGGATCTTCTTTCCGGTCTGCCATCCAAGGACATGGACCTGGTTGTCCGGGGTGTCAGTCCACGCCAGCTCGCGTCTCACCTGCACAGGAATCTCGGCTTCTCAACGCCGGTCATCTTCCCCAGGTTCAAGACCGCCCTTACTGTAAGAGAAGATCTCGAGATTGAGATATGCCCGCTCGATGGTGACCCTGCCATGGATGCCAGGCGCCGCGATTTCACGGTGAACTGTCTTTATGCGGACGTGGCCGGGCTCCGGGGGCGCATCAGAAGGGCATCCATACTGGATCCGACGGGACTGGGCTTTAAGGACCTGCAGGATGGACTGCTTCGGACCCCGGCTGAGCCTCTCCTTACGCTCTGGCTTGATCCCCTGAGGATCTTGCGGGCCATAAGGTTCCATGCCACACAGGGTCTAAGGCTTGAGCCCGGCCTGCGGGAAGCGATCCCGAGGCTGGCATACCTCCTCCGGCGCATTGCACCGGAGCGGGTGAGAGACGAGCTTGTCCGCATCGTCATGTCAGGAAGACTGGTGAGTTCCTTCAAGAGGATGCAGAGGACCGGTATTCTCGGCACCATCCTCCCGGAACTGGACCGGACGGCGGGCTTTTCCCAGGATACCCCATATCACTCGTATGATCTTTTCACTCATACCTTGAAGACCGCCGGGTATGTCCGGCCCGACCTTAAGCTCAGAATGGCCGCGCTCCTGCACGACCTGGGCAAGATGGAAACACGGACTGTGCGCGAGGGGAGATCGGTCTATTATGGCCACGATGAGGAATCGGCCCGGATCGCGAAATCCGTGCTCAAGCGGCTTAAGTTCCCCGGGAAGGTCGTCGCCGATGTCACCTTTCTCGTGGGCAACCACATGATCAACTACTCCGCCGGGTGGAGCGACAGGGCTGTCCGCAGGCTCATGCGAAAGATGGGCGGGCGTCTGGAAGATGTGCTGGCCCTGGTAGAGGCCGATCGCAAAGCCCAGCACCCCGACCCGGGGCTTGCCGGGAACATACGCGAGCTTAAGCGCCGGATCGCAGGACTTGAAAAGGACGGTGGCCTGGTCCCTATCCTTCCCGTTACGGGGCACGATATCATGACCATCCTCGGTCTGAAGGAGGGGCCCCTTATCGGACGGGCCAAGGAGTTCCTGGTCAATGAAGCGATGAAGAGACGCAAGGGGCTCACCCGGGATGACTGCAGGAGATTGCTCGCTGAGTGGCAGGAGTCGAAGCCCAGAAGGGCTTGATTCTTATTGTGTTGACAACCGGAATACCCCGTGATTATAGTTTAGAAGATAAACTAACGGAGGTTTGAGTAATGACCAACAAACTATGGTTACTTGTATTCGTTATTCGCGCTGGTGCCCTCATATGGGGCTGTGTGGAGGAGCTTGATCCGGGGAGCAACCGCAATCCGATGGTCTGGTTTATCAGAGCCCCTGATGATGGGGAGGTAATCTTCTCAAACGCGGCCAATTTCGAGTGGGTTGCGACCGACTGGGATGATGATCTAGGGATGGGGTCCACCTTCATTCAACTCGAGCCATTTACTGTTACCTGGTATGATGTGGCTGCGGATTCCGAGGTCATTTTCGAGCATCCTGAGGGCTGGGTGCGACATTACGGGGACAATATCTATCAGGTCCTGGATCTTCCCGACACCACCTTTTACTTCAGCGTGAAGGTGATCGACGGAAGAGGTGCCGACAGCACCATCGTCAGCCGGTTCTTCGTGCGATACGATGCGGATTTTCCCGTGATGGACAGCGTTAAATGCCCTCCGTTCAAGCCGCCAAACCCGACTTTCTGTCACACCTACAAGATATATGCTCATGATGTCGCCAGGACTCCCCGGGCTGCCACGCCACACGATTCGCTTGAGTACAGCTACCGGTTCGTGCGTCCAGCGCCACTGGGGGTTACCGAATCCGAGCCGGAGTGGTCGACCGAACACTGGCAGTTCGAGGCTTGCGTGGATGGTCAGAGCAATCCCGGAGAGTACAAGTTCAGATGCAAGGTCCGGGACAGGGCAGGGAATACTGCTCCCGAGTTTGTCTGCAAGTTTGAAATCATAAAGCCGTAGATCTGCTGGACAGAGCGCGAGGCCGCGCCAATTGGGGGAACACTATATGAGCAGCAAGATGTTGGATGACACCGACGCAGATTTCGAAGCGCAGGTAGTCAAGTCAGATACGCCCATTCTTGTTGACTTCTGGGCTCCGTGGTGTGCGCCGTGCCGCATGGTCAGTCCCGTTGTCGAGGAGCTGGCCGAGGAT
>JAUXGG010000257.1 GCA_030622265.1 Candidatus Eiseniibacteriota bacterium | reverse complement strand
CGTGCTGGCCGTCGACTGGCCCGGTCTCCTCAATACCTGCACCGGGACGCTTCATCTCATGGGTTTCAACGTGGCTTACTGCCACGCCGTAGTGATCGCTGAGCCCGAGCGCAAGATGGGGCTGGTCTTCATGGAAATAGAAGTCGCCGACCGCAAGGAGTTCGATCACCTCTTGAGCCTCGAAGATGAGATCGAGTCCCTCCTCTTGATCGTCTCAGGCAATAAGGAAGGCGCCGGCAGGCTGATGATGACCGAGGTCCAGCGGATACAGCATTACCATCTGGTCTTCGACGAGCTCATGAAGATCTCGAAGAAATCGGAATACAAGGCCCTCTTCGCCGAAGAGAGAGGCGAGATGGTAAGGTTCTTCCTTGCCCGCACCCTGGCTTACATAACCGAGCGCTCGCCGCGCGATCTGGCTCACCAGATCTACGCCAATCACACCTTCGTGCGCGATGTACGCAAGACCGGGAAGATCCTGGCCTGGGTCGGCAATATCAAGACCAAGGGCGGGGAACTCACGGCCATCTCGGCCGCGGGCTTCGAACATGATCTCTCAGTGGGTGACTGCTTCAGGGTGATACAGGAAGTGGCTCCGGGGTACCAGAGAAAATATGATAAGGCCTTCATCACCGGCGCTGCCGATCCCAAGACCAGCATCAATATGATCAGGATCGAGATTGTGGATGCCAAGGGCCGGGCCCTGAGCTCCGACCAGCAGGTCGAGCTCCAGGAGAAGATCGCGGGCATACAGGATGATGTGAGCTGCCCGGGCCTCACTCCCGGTGTCGAGATAATCGCACGGAAGATCTGCCCCTACCTCATAGAAGAGGAAAGGCAGGTCCAACTCCCCCAGGTCTACATGCATCCCCACACCCGGACCAACATAAAGGTCGTGATGATAACCTCCGGTCCGGACCGGGGGCATGCCTACCGCCTGGTTACGCGGATCAACAAGATCAAGGGACTTAAAGCCGGTATGCCTGATCCTGCCACGAATGTGGCGGCGAGCACGCGCAAGGGCGGGACCGTCCAGGAGATGGCGGTGATAGATGTCTGGGTGAACCACGAGAGGTTCTTCGGGACCACCAAGGGACCATTCAACGATGAGCAGATAGTCGTCACCATCGAGGAAGCCATCAAGAAGGCCCGCCACATCGGCAAGCGCCTCCGGATCTTCGACAAGACCGGCAGGGATCTTCGCCGTGGCAGGAGCGACCACATGAGCGACATGGCCAAGGCCAAGGGCCTTGATCCCGACGTCGCCCGCGAGATCGTGGCGAGGCTCGGCGACAGGCTTACCATCTCCCCCGCTGTCTCTGACGAAGAGGTTTTTGCCCATGTGCAGACCGGACTCGAGGCGGTCAGGGAGTGGAACGAAAGCGAGAAGAAACAGCCTGCCATCATGTGGCGATCATGCGAATCCGGAAGGGGCGCATCCTACACCATCCTTGCGATCGCCCACGACCCGAAGAAACGCTATGTTTCCAAGCTGATCGACGCGGTCTCACCGTACGGACTCGAGAGCTCAACCGTGGTCGATGATACCGAGTTCACGCTTCTCTTGTTCAGGCTGGGTCACCAGGGAAAATCCCTCGAGGACACCGAAACCCACGAGCTCTCCCGCAACATAAACCGCACCCTCGGGAGCTAGGGGCCACCCACCCTCAGGAAGGGCATCTCACCTCAAGTCGCACCCGGCGCCTTTCAGCCTCGCGCTTTGGCTCAGAACTTGCGCTTTGCCTCCGACCTTGCCCGCCGACCTCCCAGCCTCATCGCTGGCGTCCCGGCCGTATCGCTGCGAGGCCGTATCGCTAGCCTCCCGGCTCTGTTACAGGCTACCTGGGCGGGGCCTTCTTCTGCTGTTTCTTCGGAGCCTGCCTCACCCGCGGATTCGCCTGCTGCTTTCCAGGAGCTTTCTGCGGTGATACCTTGGCCGGCTGCATCGTCCGTTGCTTCGCGGACGCCTTAGGCTTCGCCGCCGGTGGCCTGGTCTTCGCCACGGCCCGCTTGGATGAGCGGGGCTTATAGACATGGGATCTCTTGATGCGCCGCTTCTGGGTATGGCGGAAGGTCGCGTGCCTGGTCCACCTTACGGTCCTCGCCCTGTATGTCGCCACCGGCACGTGGTGCCAGGGTCTCCACCAGGTGGGATAGCGCTTCCAGCCACAGGGCGAGCGCCAGGGACGGTACCCCGGACCAAACATAAACCGGATGACCGGCCAGGTATGAACATGCACTACGGTCACACTCGACTGGTCGGGCTCCACCACATAATCCTCGCCGTAGATCTCCTCGTTCCCCACAACCTGGAGATCGACTTCCTCCTCACCCTTCTTCTCGATCTCAATGGTGGCCACATCCTGGTAGTCATCTTCGGCAAGCGCGACCTGAAGGACGAGGATGTGGGTATTGCCCTCGGTGTTATCGACCACGTGGATATAATCCACGCTGCCGTCTCCGGCGAGGTCGAGGTTGTTTATCCCGTTGGCCGAGTCATTCAAGGCCTTCTCGAAGGCTTCCACAGTCTCTGCTTCCCTGAAGAGCTCGGCAACAGCATAGAGGTCAAGGTCCTCTCCCGCCTCGGTCGCAGGTGAGACTATCGTGACCTCCGTCACTTCGGAGGAATCCTTCACGCTCTTCTCCTCGGCCCATCCCGCTGTACACAGGCAAACAACCGCGGCGACGGTGAACACAATGAAGACTGCCCTTTTCATGATGCCTCCCTCCTCTACAACTCCACGAAGGTAATGCCCCGGTTCCTGGTGTCCGGCCGCACCGAGCTCTTAAGCGCGGGATAGGCCTTGAGCAAGGCCCGTCCCTTGTCACTAGTCTTGGAGTATTCCTCCCCGGTGACCAGTCCCTTGATCTGGCCCTTACGCTCCAGCTGGCGCAAGCGCTTCCGCGCCGCGTCCTTGATCTTCCCTCCACTCCCCCCGGACCCATAACCGTGAATCACCCGCACCAGCTTCGCTCCCTTGCTGCGCGCGGCTTCGAGCTCGACATTGAGCCGGCGCAGGGCTTCGGCCACCAGTGGGAGATCCGCCTTAAGGTTTATGGTCGTGATTCGCTGCGCGGGCTTTCCGCGCCGCGGAGGGGAGGCTTTCACATATCTATCGCAGAATGGGCATTTCCATGCCCCTGCCTCTATTTCATTCCCGCATGTTTCGCAGAGTTTCATCAGACCAAGAGTAAGGGGTCAGAAGCCGATGGTCAAGATCACGTATTGAAGCCACTACTTGGCAACAGGTCCCGCGAGGAAAATCGGGGTACGGGACATCGCTGTCCCGTCCAGGGCGCAGCTCTGCAGCTGTCCAAAGCCGGTCCAGACTGCCTCGGCAATTACTCGCCGAAGTCGGCCTTGATGCTGCCCCAGGTCGTGCGTTCCGTCGCGACGCATCCTGAACAGGTGACGAAACCAGCGCAGGTCACCTCGCAAGTCGGACCTCCGATGCAGGTCTCTGTCATCTCGTGATACGTCGGCCAACCCGGACAACCCTCTTCGCAAGTGGCGGCGCCATCGCACGTGGGAGCACCTGGCTCAGTGGTGTACTGCGCACAGGTGTTCTCGCACGTCGGGGCGTCCAGGCACGTGGAAGCCCAACATGTGATCTCGCCCTCGCACGTCGGCGTGCCGTCACAGGTCGCGATGGCATCACAGGTACGGAACCCTGCACACGTGTATTCGTCAATGGTCGGCTGCTGGGGATCAGCAAGCACCACTGGTGCGCTGACCGCAGTTACCTGCTGCGCCACACCATCTAGGCGAGCGATCGCCTCACCCAGGAGTGCCTGGAAAGCAGGTGAGTCTCCGTTCCCACCCGGCTCGCTGGGAGCCATCACATACAATGCACCCAGAACCGCTACTGCTACGATACAGCCTAAGACAATCGCCTTTCGCATCAGCGCAGCCTCCTTTCTGGGACGTTCCCAACTATGGCTTCATCTCCGATGTACCAGTCCGCCTCTTTCCTCAGCCGGTCCGTCCACGGCCGGCCGGGGGG
>JAUXGG010000176.1 GCA_030622265.1 Candidatus Eiseniibacteriota bacterium | reverse complement strand
TGCTTCTCGGGAATCCGGGTGATCAAGGCCTATGTCGGGGAAGAGGACCAGCGGAGCCTGTTCGGTGTCGCCACCGAGAAACGAAAGCAGGACGAGATATCCGCCGTTCGGTCGCATACCATACTCGAGTCGCTGTGGGTGTACATCTGGCAGATCGGGATCGTGATCGTGTTGCTCGCCGGGGGCTATTATGTGATCAATGGTAGTCTCTCCATTGGGGAGTTCATCGCCTTCGACTCCTATGTGCTCTTCCTGATCTATCCCATGTTTGACGTGGGCAACTTCCTCGTGAGAGGGCTGCGGGCCACGGTTTCGGTGGACAGGCTTGTGGAGCTCGAGGAGCACCCGCCGATGATCGATCCGGCAGAGGCTGCCGAGGGGGTGTCGGATACACCCAAGGGGCATGTGTCCTTTGATTCGGTCTCCTTCCACTTCCCGGGACAGGATCGGGAGATCCTAAGTGATGTCTCCTTCGAGGTCAAGGCGGGCAAGCGGGTATCGCTTGTCGGCCGCGTGGGATCGGGCAAGAGCTGGGTGGTCAGGCTTATCCCGCGGCTCGTGGATCCTACCGGTGGCAAGGTGCTGATAGACGGAGAGGACCTGAGGGATTACAACATCCACAGCGTCCGGCGCCACATAGGATATGTGCCCCAGGAGCCGATCCTCTTTTCCGACACGGTGGAGAACAACATAAGGTTCGGTCGTCCGGACATAGACGATGAGACCGTGGCCTGGGCCGTGGATGTGTCCCAGCTTCGCGATGAGATTGAGAGTTTCCCGGATGGGTTACGCACCCGGATCGGCGTCCGCGGGATGTCGATCTCCGGCGGCCAGAAGCAGAGGCTGGCTCTTGCCAGGGCCTTGGTCGGACGGCCACGGGTCCTCATACTCGATGACTGCACGTCCGCCCTGGATGCAAATACCGAGACAGTACTATGGGACAGGCTGCATGAGGTGATGCCTGACCTCACGTGCTTCATCATCACCCACAGGCCGGCCACGCTGGAGCTCAGCGATAACATCATCGTGCTGGACCGGGGAATGATAGTGGAGAGAGGGAATCACGATGACCTGGTACGGAAGCGGGGGCTTTACTGGAAGCTCTACGAAGAGATAAAGCTGGAAGAGGCCGTCGAGGGCATGGGTGGGGATGAGGCGCCTTCCGGCAATTGACTTGCCGGCCATGCCGGGTTAGGATGTGCACGTGAACCCTGATAGACAAACTCAAGCACGTGCTCAGGCGTACGGTCACCATAGATGAAAACCGCAACGAGAATGATGCCGAGCACCCCTGGCACCTGGCCACTATGCTCTCGGCAAGACCTGGCTCAAGTACGGTGTGACGAGAGATCAGGTCCTGAAACGCGCGTATCCCATTAAGGAGAGCGTTCCGGCCCTCTGTGAATTTGCCGAGAACCTGATCGAGGATGCCGTGCGCAGGGGCATCCTCGGCAAATAGTCGGCAAATAGACTGAAGGGGTCGCCTCGACCCTTGAGATAGGCCCCGCGACTCAATGCGGGGACCTCCTCAATGCGGCTGTCTCTTCAACGCGGCGATCTTGAGCCGGTAGCGTCAAGGGTTGTTCGCAATGACGCGGTTGTGCAAGATTCCGTTCGGTGGTATAATACGGTATCAGACCACATACTGATGGCTTCCCGAATCAAGGAGGGATCTGCC
This sequence comes from Candidatus Eiseniibacteriota bacterium, assembly GCA_030622265.1. Taxonomy (GTDB): domain Bacteria; phylum Arandabacterota; class Arandabacteria; order Arandabacterales; family Arandabacteraceae; genus JAUVJV01. Next base: position 3,209 of record JAUXGG010000176.1, on the reverse strand, counting down.
CATGTTAAGAATTGCACTGCTCCTTATGATATCTGTTGGACTCACTCTGGGAGGCGCCACCGCGGATACCATCCTGGTTCCTGCCGGTTCCACCTGGAAATACCTGGATGATGGAAGTGACCAGGGAGTTGCCTGGCGGGATTCCGGCTTTGCCGACACGGGCTGGGCAAGCGGACCTGCCCAGTTGGGTTACGGCGACGGTGATGAGGCAACCACGGTTAGCTATGGCCCCGATCCCAACAATAAGTATGTAACGACCTACTTCCGACACAGCTTCGATGTAGCCGATCCCGGCCAGTTCGTCATTCTCGACCTTCGCCTCCTGAGGGATGATGGGGCCATCGTGTATCTGAACGGTGTGGAGGTGGAGCGGTCCAATATGCCATCGACCGGGGTAGGCTATCTTACCTTTGCGCCGGGGACAGTCGGGGGCACTGACGAGACCACTTTCTTTCAGTCATATGTCTACCCGACCGGACTGGTCGCGGGAGGCAATGTGATTGCCCTTGAGATTCACCAGAGAAGCCTCACCAGCTCGGATATCAGTCTGGATCTTGAGCTCACGGGGCTCACCACGCTGCCCGACCTGATGCGAAAGGCACCCTATGTACTGTATACCGGGGATAACAATAGGATGCGGGTTCACTGGCAGCTGATCCTGTCGGATACCTGCCTGTTCGAATGGGGAGAGGACACGAGCTACTCCCTTGGAAGTTCCGAGATCGCCGAGTATGGCGCCGACCATCAGTTCTCGCGCACGATCGCCGGGCTCACTCCGGGGGAGATGTACTACTACCGTGTAACTGCCGGCGGGTATGAGTACACGGGTTCCTTCCGGGCCGCGCCTCCGGCCGATGCCATGCAGGTCAAGTTCTTCGCCTATGGTGATACCCGCACCTACCCTGCAGACCACGACGCCGTGACTGCCAGGATCGTGGCAGAGTACACCGCCGACCCGGAACTCCAGACCATGGTACTTAATGTCGGAGACCTGGTGAATGACGGTGATATCGAGTCCGACTGGGACAACCAGTTCTTCAGCCCGGCCTACGGAAATATCCAGGAGATGCTCGGTGATCTCGCTTATCAGGCCTGTATGGGAAACCATGAAGGATCAGGGGATCTCTTCAGGAAGTACTTCCCATATCCATTCGAGTCCGACAGGTACTGGTCGTTTGACTATGGGCCGGCGCACTTTGTGGTGGTGGATCAATATGTGAGCTATACAACGGGCTCGGCCCAGCTGACATGGATCGAAAACGACCTCGCGACGACTGCAAAGCCCTGGAAGTTCATCCATCTGCACGAGCCCGGCTGGGGGGGCGGTACACATTCCAACAACACCGCGGTGCAGAACTATATTCAGCCCCTCTGCGAGCAGTATGACGTTTACATGGTGTTTGCCGGGCATAATCATAACTATGTGCGGGCGCTGGTCAACGGAGTGCATCACGTGACCACCGGTGGCGGTGGCGCGCCGCTCTATAGCCCAAACCTGACCTGGCCGAACGTTGTTACCGGAACCAAGGCCCATCACTTCTGCATGATCGAGATCGATGGGGGAGAGCTTCACTTTTCGGCGGTCACCGCCCAGGACAGTCTCATCGACTCGCTCACGATATTCCTTCCCGGGGCGGGTGTCCCCGACAGAAATGATGCCGTGCCGGATAGAGCTTTCGACCTGGGTGCCGCCGCACCCAACCCCTTTCACCAGTATACCGAGATAGAGCTCTCTCTATCGCGGGAGTCGGATGTCACGGTAGCCATCTACGACGTGGATGGCCGTGTGGTGCGAAACCTGATAGACAGCCGTCTCGGGCCGGGCAAGTACCTGGTGGAATGGGACGGGATGGATGATGTGGGATTCGCAGCCCCGCCGGGGATTTACTTCTGCAGGGTCGAGGGCGCCCGGAACGAGGACGTTGGGAAGCTGGTGCTCCTCAAGTGATATGGATCCGGCTGATGTCAGTCTCCGTTTTCTAAAGGACAGGAGAGCAGTTTACCGACGATCATCAAACTGATCTCCGCGGGTTGACTATCGTATTTCCATGTGAGATTCAAGATTCACTGTGCTATCATGCACTGGACATACGCGTGGATGCATCCGCAGAGAAAGGAGAGGCCGGCGTCATGAAGGCGATGGTGCTCAACAGACTGTGTGACCTTTCCTCATGTTCCGAACCGCTCGAGTTGACCGATCTCCCCGATCCCGCCCCCTCCAGGGACGAAGTGCTGATCCGTGTTTCGGCCTGCGGGGTTTGCCACACGGAGCTGGACGAGATAGAGGGAAGGACACCTCCTCCGAAGTTTCCCGTGGTGCCGGGGCACCAGGTCGTCGGAAGCGTTGAGCGCTCAGGCGAAGGTGTCACCACGCTCCGGCCTGGCGACAGGGTTGGTGTAGCGTGGGTGTATTCGGCCTGCGGTGAGTGCAGGTTCTGCCGGGAGGGAAACGAGAACCTGTGCAGCGACTTCAGGGCGACGGGCAGGGACGCCGACGGCGGCTATGCCGAATACATGACCGTCAGAGAGGACTTTGCCTATCCGATTCCGGACGTCTTCACCGACTCCGAGGCCGCCCCGCTGCTCTGCGCCGGGGCGATCGGCTACAGGTCCATGAGGCTCACCGGTCTTAAGGATGGTGAGCGACTGGGTCTGACCGGTTTCGGAGCCTCCGCCCATCTGGTTCTCAAGATGGTAAGGCACCGGTATCCGGACTCGGAGGTCTTTGTCTTTGCCAGGAGTGAGAAGGAACGGGCATTTGCCACCGAGCTGGGAGCTGCCTGGACAGGCGACACCGAAGAGGAACCTCCGGAGCTCCTCCGGGCAGTGATCGATACCACGCCGGTCTGGAAGCCCGTCGTTGAGGCCCTCAAGCACCTCGAGCCCGGCGGGCGGCTCGTCGTAAACGCCATCCGCAAGGAGGAATCCGATAAGGAATATCTCCTGAAGCTCGACTATCCGACGCATCTCTGGTGCGAGAAGGAGATAAAGAGCGTCGCCAATGTGACCAGGCGGGATGTGATCGAGTTCCTCAAGCTGGCCGCAGAGATTCCCATCAAGCCCGATGTTCAGGAATTCAGGCTTGAGGATGCGAACAGGGCGCTGCTGGAGGTCAGGGTGGGGAAGATCCGGGGAGCGAAAGTCCTCCGAATGTAGCCGAAATTCACCAAAATGGGGTCAGGTACCGGATTGTGAATTCACAATCCGGT
>JAUXGG010000005.1 GCA_030622265.1 Candidatus Eiseniibacteriota bacterium | reverse complement strand
CTCTGTCATCCTCGCGCTGGAGTGACGTATCTATCCCGCGGATGAACCCGCGCATCTCCTTCGCCGGGCGAACCGGGATCAGCTCTATCCTGTTGCCATAGACAATCGCCTGTACCTTCTGCCCCGGTTTCAACCCGAGAGCTTCGCGAATCGCCTTGGGGATCACTACCTGGAATTTCGGGGAAATCGTAACGGTCTCCATACGCCTCCTCTATCAATACGGATATCGTACTACCACATGGTATATCGATTGTGATTTCGTATGTCGATGTCTTTGTGAGTCAATCACAGCATATGACGGTTCGTTGAACCACATCTTCTTCCAGATAGTGTCGTGATTCTACTGAGGGCAAACAAGGTTCTGACCGGTAAGTCCCCGGGTTCCCCTGTCTCCCTGAGGATCTAAGAGAACCGGGCAACCCTTGGGGGTTGCCCGTTAGAGCTCCGGGTGCCTTGAGAGCCAGGGTAAAGCCTGTCCGCAGGTCGGCGGGCGGCCCCATTCAGGGTCACCCCTGTAAAGCAGTCATAGCCGGCGCACCCTTACCTTACCATGACTACCTCACGAGTCGCGACCTGATCTCCAAGTTGAACCTTCCAGAAGTAGATCCCCGGAGGGAGATGATGTCCGGCCGGGTCCTTCCCGTACCACTGGAAAGAGTGCTTATCAGATACGGTAGCCACCTCCCCTACTATACTCCAAACGGGATCAGGTGTCTGCCCTATGGCGGCATGGTCGCCCTCATGTACCGTAAGATACTGGCCCACGGCCACGGCCTGGGCGTCCTGAACCACGCTGCTCCCACCCGAACCCGGCCAGATGATTCTTAAGTCCACGGTCGATTAGCCCGGGAATCCGAAATGGGAGTCGATGGAGTTCTGGGAGGCGAATCCGCCATGGGCGTATAGCTCGCGATGCCCCAGGAGATAGGCGGGGTCTCCCGGGTGCCCCCTCAAAGTGCACCCTAGATCATAGCCCCTCCGTGTTGGACCAGCGAAACCTTGACAACTCCTGTATTCTCATGGTACAGCTTGAATGGCTGTCAGGAGCATACTGATCTTAATGAGGAGCGGGCGAGGTGAGGATATACGCACTGCAGGCCTCTGACGAAGCTCTTTATAGAGCGGAAGCTATCGTCGGAGGCCTCTTTGTATTTGTCCCACCCTTGATAGCCTTCCAGGAGGGAGGGAGCAAAGATGAGACTACTTAAACCGACTGCTTGTGCTTTGCTGGCACTTGTGCTGGTTGTACTTCTTGCCGGTCAGGTCTACGCGGTCAAGCCACCGGTCAGGGAATGGCGGAACTGGACGATGTGGGGAGATCCGGACTGGGTGGAGCACTGCAGGGAGCGAGAGGAAACCCAGCCCACCGTGACCGAGGAATATGGGTTCGAGCAGGCTGTCATGCGGGTCATAACGGGATTCATATTCCCGCGGTCTCTATTCTCAAAGGGGGTGGGCAGGAGGTCGCTGTCAGCAGAAAAAGGCCAATCAGCTGCCGAAGTTTCGAAGACGATGCCCGCGCATACAGAGCGCTCCCGACTGTGGAGCGGACCATGATCCGGCCCCAGAGCGAACTGGAACAGCTCGAGTGCCATATAATTGCAGGCAGACTTGACAGCGCGAGGCAGGTTCACGCGCGGCTCTGCCGTGACGCCGAGGAACCTGGCATCTCCCAGGAAGCACGAGCTATCCTCAGGTTCCATGAAGCTCGAATCCTGTTGAGTGAAGCGCGGTATGCTGAAGCTCTGGAAGCTGCGGGGCAGGCATTTGACTACTTCCGGACCCATGGGAATAGATCGTGGATCGCAAGAAGCCACCTGCTCATTTCGGGCATTCTCCTGCGTAAGGGCGATTACCGACGTTCCGGTGAGCACGCTGAGGCAGCAGTGTACTTCTATACATGGGAAGTAGATAATCCCCGGTACCGGGCTGAGGCCTACGAAAAGCTCGGTATCGTCCACAAGAACTTGGGATCCTGGGGTATTGCGGAGGAGAACTTCAGGAAGGCATTAAAAACCTGTGCTGCGGTATCCGAGCCAACTGCCCACCTTAGGGTTTCACTCAATCTCGCCATTCTTCTGCGCAAGATGGGCAAGATCAATGAGGCCGCAAGCATGTGCAGGGAGGGGTTTCACCTGGCCGAGCAGATAGAGCACAGCTTGGGCATCTGTCGCTACGCACTGGAGCTGGCGAACATCGATGTTGTCCGAGGAGATATTCAAGCTGGCTTGGAGCATGTTGGCGTTGCCGCCAGGATCGCGGATGAAAGGGGATACAAGCGAGGTGAGATTCTTTCGCTTGAAATATCAGGTGATCTGCTGGCTTTGAAGGGTGACCACAAGGCTGTCTTCGAGACCTATATGAATGGGATTGAAGCTGCTCGGAAGTTTGCTCAGCGTGGTGATCTGGAGTACGAGCTTCTTCGGCGAGCCGCAGGGACTTCGCGCCAGATGGGTGATACTGCGAACGGCAAGGATCTCATCTCATCTGCGCTGGACCTGGTGGAAGAATGTGGGGACAAGTACGAATGTGCCATCTGCTTGAGGGTGCTTGCCCAGATCGAAATCGATCAAGGCCTTCGTGCGACCTCGGTCGATCATCTGGTGGACTCCGTAAGAATACTGTCAGGTCTTTCTGAGTGGGCCCCTGAGCTTGGACACAGCGAACTCGCTTTGGGCAGGGCTCTGGCTGAATCTGCCGAGGAGACGAGCCGTGTTCATGCGCTGGATCATATGTTGATTGCGAGGCGCATCTATTCGAATCTTGGGTCTGATGCTGCGGTACATGACATAGATGAATGGATATGCCGGGCGCTCCTGAGCGATAGGAGCGATCCGTCCTGCCTGGCTGCGACATCGGAAAACCTCAGGCTTGCTGGGAGGCACCGTCTGGATCTGTCCGAATTCGGGATAATAACCTCTGATGAACGCATAGTTGGAGATATTGCCCGTTGGGGTAGTACCGAAGTCCGGGTACTGATTGAAGGTGAGACGGGTGTTGGCAAAGAATTGGTGGCCCGGACTCTCCATGCAATGAGCAAGACGCGGGAGGGTCCTTTCATTCCAGTGGATTGTGGCAGCCTGACTGAGAGCCTGGCGACCAGCGAGCTCTTCGGTCACACAAAGGGAGCGTTCACCGGAGCGATTGGTGACAGGGCGGGTTTAGTTGAAGCTGCAAACGGTGGCACCCTGTTCCTGGATGAAGTTGGCGAGCTCAGCCAGGCTTTGCAGGTCAATCTCCTTCGGGTTCTGGAAGAGGGTATGGTGCGACGGGTGGGCGAGAACAGGTGGCGGCCGGTGTATATGAGGGTCATGAGTGCCACGACAAAGAACCTTTGGCAAGAAGTCCGGGCGGGGAATTTCCGGCGTGATCTTTACTATCGTCTTAAAGGAGTATTGGTGAGGATCCCGGCGCTCCGGGAGAGACACACTGACATAGGTCTACTCGTAGGTCATTTCATGGCGCTCTACTGTGGCAAACACGGCAAAAACATCAATCTGGCTGAATCTGCGAAGAGGATGCTACTTGAATACAGCTGGCCGGGCAATGTCCGGGAGCTTAAGCACGTGGTTGAAGCGCTGGTTCTGAGTTCCGGAGCCGGTGGCCTGGTTGATGACAGCTTAGTCGATATCTTCATTGCAGATGCTGGCCCGGTGATGGGGCTCCACGGGCGGGTCGCGTGGATTGAGCGAAGTGAGATCGAGCGTGCTCTCGCGGCTTGCGGCGGCAACAAGAGCGAGGCCGCCAGGATGCTGCGCATAAGCAGAAAGACCCTCTATCGGAAGATGGCTTCCCTAGAATGAACGCGGTCTGATCTCCGAAGGCAGGATCTCCAGGTTTACTGCATTTCCAACAGCGCCAGACGGCTGGCTGGCATGGTCACGCGATCAACGCCGTTCTTGTATGCGGGGTAGTTTTCGGGTTCGATGTAGTCCGTGTTTGTCTCAATCCTCTGAAGGTATATGATCGTTCGTTTCGTTTTGTTGTAGGTCATCTCGGTCGAGAAGGTCCCCACGCTGTTCTCGATTGTCTCCGGCGCGGGAAGGGCCAGAACCCTGGCGCCGTGAGGCAACTCCACCTCGGTGCTGTAGTCAATCCGGAGTTCATCAGGAGGTTGCACGGGTAGCCGCCGCTCGTCACCGGCGGGCCGCTGGCGAAGATTCGCCGCGGAGTAAGGGAACTCCGGAAGGGACAGAACCATCACGTCCCCCTGTTTCAACGCGAAGTCTGTATCCTGGAAGCGTTGCGTCAGCGATGCAGCCGCTGTCAGGTCATGCATATCCGACACCACCCCGGGATCCGTCACGGCGCCGGGCAGGACGCCGTTGACCGCCTTGGAGAGTTGCTTCTCCCTGCGCTCGCCAATACAGTTGCATCACAGCCCTTTATCGCTACTTCTACATGGGTCATCGTGACCCAGGGTGTGCGCATACGACCCAATCGAGCCGATGGGGGTGTCAAGCCGGATCTGACGTTACATGACTAACTACACGTGTTCTCAAGCGGATACAGCGATCCTACGAAGATGCCCGATCTGGCACGAGCTGTGCTATTGCACTATTACCGAGGAGGTGAGTACAATGCTTATACTTCAACTGCTGTTAGCCATGATGCTGGGGTTTGGTTCCGGCCAGGCGCTGCCGACATCGCAGCCGGTAGGGTCCGGAGACGTGGTCATATCGGATCTGGAGACAGACAACCTCACGGTGAAAACAACATGGGGTGCGATAAAGACGGGTCAGTGCGGGCCCGAACGACCGCCAAAGAAGCCGTCCTTACCGCCCCCGCCGGACCCAAGCGAGTAGGACAACGGGTAGCAACAACAAGAGGGAGGTGGTTCTGGTGCGACGATTGTGGGCAATATCGATGGGGATTCTCATACTTTGCTTTGTGAGTGGGGGAGTGGGGTCTGTGGTATCGTGCTCGTCCGATAAAGCAGAGACGGGAAGAGCTGACTCGCTTGCCTCACAGGGCCCGGTCTTTGGATTTGGCGTCCAGCTCACCAAGCCTTACACATTCACATCCAGTGAGGACAGCAAAACCCTGTATCTCAATGGGCTGGTCTACGATGGACCAGGGGAGGAGCCACCTCCTCAGATCACAGTGACGGAGAGTATGCGCACCAAACATGAACTTAGCGTAAGGGCCTTCGAGGATTCGAAGCAGGGTACAACGTATGAGGAGCGCTTGGCACGCATGACTGCCGTCTACCTCGCCTCTCCTCTGGTGAAGTCGGTGCGCGGATTTGCTCAAGGGATATTTGTGAAGTGGGCATCGGACCCGGATAGAGAAGAAGAAGTCATTCTGCCAAGAGAGGAAGGCCACTTCGATTTGGCGGCCTATCGTGAACGACTGGTGGCGGATTTCTGGCGAACTATCAACTCCGGTGGCATGATCGCATTCGGCAGAAACTACCACATCTGTGTTCCGGCCAAGCGGTTACCCAAGACCCTGGAGCAGGTGAAACTCATCCAGAGCGGCAAAGAGCAGGAGCAATTGGATGTTGCGGGCACCGCGCTCCAGAACCGTCGCTTCCTCGAAGATCTCTACAGTCTGAGTGATGACCCGAAGGAGGAATAAGTCCATGCGAATGACACGCCATGTCCTGGCTATGGCCGTCCTCCTCATCGTTCTGGCCGTGCCAGTCGATACCCTCTTCGCAGAGAACAACGAGACACCGACATGGCCCTATGGCTGGCAAATCCAGCCCTTTGTATTTCAGGATGGCGACGCCCCCGAGATGAAGGAAGCAGCGGAACGCCAGGGCTATGTCATTTCCTACTACAGTAACTCGGTAGTTGATCTCATCCCTGACATCTCTATCGCGGATGTGGAGGACGAATACGGCTCATACGCCGGGGTTGGGATGATCTGGACACACGGTAACCCATACGGTCAAGCGATTGAAATCTACCCCTACACCCTTGTCGGAATGGCGGTTCGAGACGGCCAGTTTGAATTGTACGAGCAAGACGGCTATGCCGGCAAGATCTACAAAGGTGAGGTGCCAAGCGTCAGTTATCACATCGGCATTTGGTACTATGGCGCTGTTGATGAGTGGACAAATCTGTCAAATGCCATTATTGACAACGAGTGCTGTTATGGAGGCACCTTCAACGGCTGGAATGGAGCACGGGTATGGTTTGGAGCACCGGGTGGAGCCACCACTCCTCAGATCAAGGCGAATGTGACAGCACTTTGGGAAGGTCTTGATGGTATTAGAGGAAAGGACAAGCGTGCTGCCGGTCAGGCTTGTCTCGACGCGCCGGCCCTCACCATGGGCGGGAATGGCAACACTACTTTGGCGCCTGTGGTGGAGGACTATCATCCTCAGGAAGGGTATGGAATAGGTAGGGACTCGGTGAATGCCTGGATCGTGTTTGATACGAAAATGGACATCGGAATCTTGGCCGAGGGGCTGATACGCGGAGACGGCAACGTGGTCGTTAAGGACGAGCATTGGGTACGAGGGGCGAAGGACACATTAAGATTCACCTTGAAGTCGGTCATCGAAGACGATTGTTGCGCCACTCTTTCCTATGAAACAAGGAGCTATGGTGACATTGCACTCGACGGCAACCAGGATCCACCCGGCACGGATGGTGAGGGACCCAACCGTGACGACTACGTTATGTGCTATGACTGTCAGTACACAGATCCCAACGTTGCTGCGGCGCTGGGATCACAGTGGGCATACATAGACGGAGGCGACGTGCAGGTAGGCTGGCATGTTGAGGCCGAATGGGAAACCAGGGAGTACCTGGTGGAAGCCGGCGCCGGCGAGCACTGGGAGGAGGTTGGAAGGGTTGCCAGGGGTGTGGTTGTAGCGCCGGATGTCTACTCACTGACAGTGGGCGCAGGCTATGATCTCTACAGGATAGTGGAGATCGATAAGAGGGACAAGCGTTCGGCGTTCCGCCCCATGTCATTTGGCGAGCAAGCGCCGCCATTTGTCGCTAATCTCTTGAATGCTACTGAGCGGTTGTATGGTGATGGATCGTTGATTGAGCTAAGTGATTCTCCCTGCAATCTTTCAGGACACGGAAAACCTCTTGGCGCAGGGTCTCTGGGCACAGAGGTGCCGGATTGGGTGTTCTATGGGCCGGATTCGCTCTTGGCAGAATGTGGTCCTGCCGTGTCATGGTTTGAATCGAATGGCTACTCGGTTGACCTGGGCTATGCCACGTCGGCCTATTACTGAGACCTGTGGATCTACCTTCACGGGTTGAAGGTATTGGCTGATTCGGTTGGAGAGCCATATCCGCGCGTATTGATAGTAGGTGACGCCAACGAGGGTGGCGAGCCAGAGAAGAATCAAGTTGACGTAGCATATTTCACAGATCCGACAGGCGCCTGTTTCTTCGGCGACTCAACAGTATGTCCTACCGAGGACATGGCGGTGGATTTCGATTTAGATTGCCTCGGCGATATGCAGGTGGCAAGACTTCCACTCTCTCACAGGTGGAAGGTAGCGCGTGCGGTAGAGAACTTTCTTAACAAGGTCAATGTCTCAGTGCCCACAGACCGCGCTCTTTTCGCGGTTGGGGACGTTGAGCTGGATGGCAATTCCCCGGAAGGCCTAGCTGAATTGATGGAAGATCTGATATCTGAGTTTCAAGCCGGAGGTTATGAGATCCGGTACATGAAAGACTCCGACTACGAGTTGAATGACTGTCTGCACAGACAGCTGGACATGGCTGATTCCCTCAATGAGGGTGTAGACATCGTTGTAAATATGGGGACAGTTTCTAATAGAAGCCGGCTTGGTGGCGATTTCATATGTGATGTGTGTGTCCCGCCATGGCTTATGGTATGGCTTGATGATAGCGGGCCGCGTCCGTTTGCGTTCTTTGGGCCGACGTGTGACATCGCGGACTTCGACAGGGACAACCCATTCTACGATCCCACGCTGGCAGAGAAGTTTCTATGCAACGAGTCCCAGAAACCAGCCGCAGTGGCTTGGATCTCTCATGGCAGGGGCAACTGGGTCACTTGGCACAAGATCTATGCTGAGGAGTTTGTTGATTGGCTTTTCTCGGGCGAGGCAATCGATCTGCTTGATTGCTTCTGGAAAGCCAAGACCAGTTGCTGGGTCAAACATCCAGAGATGCACAGTTACCTGCGGAGTCTGTTCTATCTCGGTTGGCCCGTAGCGGTCCGGGGAACCTGTACGTCCGAGGTCGATGAGGAACCCTCTGCGCCGATAGATCTAACCCTGGCCGCGTCACCAAGCCCCAGCCCGTCGGGCGTGGATCTTAGATTCCGTCTCCCCCTACCAGGCCGGGTGCGAATTGAGGTGTTTGACGTCAGGGGTAGGCGGGTGATTGTACTGGCCGACAGGCGATTCGATGGAGGTTGGCAGAGAGCAAGATGGACCGGCCGGAATGCCTCAGGGAAGCGCGCAGCACCCGGGATGTACTTCGCAAGGGTCAGTACGGAGACACAGTCTGTTACGGCAAAGATGATATTGATCAGATAAGGCCATATGTCCTCATGAGGCTTCGGAGAGGAGTCCTTTACGGTCCGAACATCCCCGTGCTACAGAATAGTCATTCATCAGGATCGTCCGACATGGAGGTTTGAGATGTTGGGTTTTCTGGCCTACCAGCTGTTAGCCTGGATCTACACGACGGTAGTATATGCTGATCCAGACGAATTTCAGTAGTAGACTCGTGGGCCGCTGACACAGGCGATTGCGTCACTACGTTCCGGGCCACTGGTGTAGTATATCTATGGAGGGCTATGGCCCGAGCAGGTGTATCCTCTCCATATCTGCAGGGTACTTGGTGCCTTTGTGATATTGGCAGGGATCATCCTACTTTTGCTGGTCCGTGATCCCGGCAGACACTCCTTCCAGATTGATCTCAGTTCACAAATGGCCTTGCTGCAATCATTGCTAAAAACAATATGGAAGCACAATAGGGTTTTGTTGAGAGATCTCCTGAGGCCAATCCAGATGGGTGGCCTGTTTCCAAGAAAGCGGTTGACAGAGTGGGACTCGTCTCATAAGCTCAGAGCAGTTACCGGGTGAAATCACAGAATCGGCCTTGCAGCAAGCAATTCTGCAATGAGGAAGGCTCTACGATGAGATTGAGCGAGGTGAGAGAATGAGCCGGTCAGAGATGCCCGAGCGACTTCCGGAGGAGTTCAGGGATATCTGGGAAGCTCTGAGGCAGGCCGATGAGGAGAGCCCTTCGAGGCAGGCCCTGGCCCGGAGGCTTGGAGCCTCAACCCATACAATTCAGCGCATCCTGGTAGATGGCGAAGTGCCCCGGTTGAGTGAGACTAGGAACACGCGGGTCCGGAGGGCCTGGGTGCGCATCCTCACAAGACTTGCCCTTGCTGTTGGCAGGAAGCCTCGGGAGTGGATCGAGATGGTGGGTATTCCCTATGACGATGATGCGCGCTCAACATCCGAGGATGCCGTCCGAAAAGCGAAGGCTCGGGTAGTAAGGGCCATTTCGGCTCTGGGTGGTGGGACCACCGGGCAGGAAGATGGCATAACCGGGCCGGGGGACTGGGTGAGTGAAGCGATGGGCGTGATGCCCGAGTCTGCCTGGCCGGACCATGTCCGGATAGGCCTTGCGGCCCGTGGAGTGTTCTCGGGCCATCTTGATAGTCTTGGAGGGTCTTTCCTCGAGATGTTCGTGCGAAGACTCGCCGGGGCGGTCAATCCGTCGATGCAGCTCAGGATTCAGAACCTGGAGGAGCGCGAGGTCGTCTCCGGCCTTTTGAGCTCTCGGGCGAAGCTCGATCTCGGTGTGGGAATTACCGAGACAGTTCACCGGCGGTATCTCGGGCTTACCTTCGTACCCATACCGGGAATCTCAATGCGTCTGGGCGCCATATGCCTTAAGGGCAGGGACAGCGCCAGGTGCTTGCCGGAGTGGCGGCATGCCATCCTTCCGGGACAAATGAAGGACAGATACTTCCTGGTGACATCGAACGATGTGGCTCACGACTACCTCATTGGACAGTGCGGCATTGCGCCCCGGGAGATACTCGCCAGGAGCGTCAGCAACCCCGGCCGGATCGGTAAGATCCTCCTTGAAGAGACCGGAAATCACCCGGACCACTGGATCATCTTCGTCGACGGGGATGATGTATGCGGGCTCGTTGCGAACAACCTTGAAGGCACGGGGGGTTTTCTCAAGCGATACTCAGTCGAGGACCTGCCGGGAGCCAAAGAGGAGTGTCCCCGCTATCCGGTTGGGATCGCTCTCCGGATGGGTGCAGGACACTGGAGGGGGCTCCTCGAAGCTGCACGGAATGAGGAGCTTTTGGGCGGGAGCGCCCGCCGCACAGCCTACCTCTATGCCTCGCTGATGATTGCCTCCTTCCTCGATCGCAACCCAGCAGGCTTGCCACATATTCCGAAGCTCAGGGGGACGGTCGAGCTCACCCATTTCGAAAAGGCCGTACCTGAATTCCAGGAAGTGCTCTTCAGGAACCTCATCGTGGGCTTGAAGCAGGTACTGCTGTCGAGACTGGAATCCGAAGGAGGCGCCGAGGGCGCCGATGCTCTTGAAAGCCGGGCCACGGAGCGTGCCACCGCCTATGCCGAGGCCCTTATTCCTCACGAGTGGCTGCAGGCCATCGAGGAGGCCCTCATCAGGAGCGAGACGGCCGAGACCTATAGATCTTCCGTCTCGATCCCTCCACGGGCACGAGGCGAATGGTTTCCCTGGTGCCAGTCGTGCTCGATCTCGCTCGCCGACGAGCATAATCGTGGCGTATCCGAGCATTTCTGCCGGTTCTGTTCCGACGAAGAGGGCAAGCTCAAGTCCAGGAGCAAGGTACAGAACCTGATCGCGCGGTGGTTTGAGCGCTGGCAGGAGAACCTGAACCATGATGAGGCCATGAGGCGGGCCGGGTTCTTCATGAGGGCCATGCCGGCCTGGTCACACAACTAGCCCGGGCGCCCGCAAAACACCAGTCTGCTTTACATGCTCCCCATTATACATGTTCCTGCAACCTCTTTTGGGTCTGATACATTAGCTCCTTATCTGATCTGATTCCCACGCCGTATGGCCCATGCTATCTGCCTCGCACCTCACTTGTCCCCGATACCGGTCAACACCCCGGCATTCGCCGCCGATACATAGAGATAGGGCGGAAAAGGAGGACCGATGGCGATCGAGACAACCACACATTGCAGCATATTCTTGCCACCTGATTGTGATGAATCTATTCTGGACGGCTTTTTCGAAGAACTCGATACCCTGCTGGAAGAAGATCTCGAGGGTGTGGATATCGATTGCTCCCTGCTCAGCCACACGCGCTCGGGACACATAAACGCGCTGTGGGATGCCCTGACCAAGTGTGAAGAAGCGGGCATACGCATGAGATTGACCTCGGTGGGGTATGGTCTCGAGCGGCTGCTTCAGGTACTCGACCTTCATCCCCTGTTCACGCTGGAGCCTTCCGACCGGACGCCCGAACCTCCAAGTAGTCCCCTGGCAGGTGGGGCAACCAAGCAGACGGCTTTCTCCGTTGAGTTCGAGCCCAGCATGGATGACATAAGCAACACGTTCATCAGGTTTCATGATTTCTTGAAGAAGCTGCAGGTATCCGAGATGCAGGCCTTCGATCTCGAGACCGTGTTCTATGAGGTCAGTACCAATATCCTCCGCCACGGACAACTTTCACCCCTCAGCTCCATATGTTTCTCTGCCACCCTGGACGGGCAGGATCTGGAGCTGCGTTTCGTAGACGAGGGCAAGGCGTTTGATCCCACGGGATACTCGAGGGACTTCGACCATCACGAGACCATCAGGCAAGAACAGCGGCACGGGCTCGAGATTACCATGATAAGGCGGCTTGTTGACCAGATCTCTTATGAAAGGGCGGATGGCCTCCGGAATGTCGTGGCCATCCGGAAGCGGGTGAAATAGGGGAGCGGCCCATGTTGACCCTGAATAAAGTCGACGGGACCTTGATCGTGATCCATCTGACGATTGCTTCCGACGTGGACTCTGTTTCAGGAGTCCGCAGGCTGGAGAAGGTGTAATGAGTGATGTTGGCTCTCGCCTCGCGGGCGCGGCACAGCCGGGCGCAGGTGATTCCCCATGCATGGACAAGCAGACCCTTGCCCTGGACGCGCTTTCCAACCTGACCGGGCGATTCTGTGAGAAGCCCGATTTTGGTGAGCTGATAGACCTTCTGCTGATGACCCTGTGTGGCCAGTTCTCGGTCGCCAATGCTTTTGCCCTGCTCCTTAAGCCCAGTTCACGAAGCCTCACCAAGACCTATTTCGCAACGGGCCTTTTCAGCGGGCACGCCGGCCTTGACTCACTGTCAGGCAGACCCGCCGACTGGAGTTGCCTGATCCGGGACAGGCAAACGCACAGGACCGAGGATCTTGCAGAATCACCATGTGGCCTGGGCCTGTCGCGAGTTCTTTGCGGGGCCGGGGTGGTCCTGGTGTCGCCGCTGATACACAATGACGAGTTCTTCGGCGTCATAGGACTGGGAGAGCGAGTCACGGAGATGCCATACACCCCCGGGGACATGGAGCTTCTCAACACGATCACCAACACCGTAACCCCGGTGGTCGCGAACTCCTATCTGTTCTCGGACATCGCCAATCTTAAGGCGTGGTATCTCGAGATCTTAAACACTGTCAAGCAAGGCGTGTTCGTGTTCGACCAGGGCCTCCGCCTGAGGAAGGTAAACGCCGCGGGCATCGGGATCTTGAATGCGATGGGTGCCGGGGAGGTGACGGCAGACCGCCTGGACGGGATGGCGATGCGCGAGGTCTTTCCCGAAGCGGCATTTGCCGGATGGGTGGACCGCCTCCAGAGCGGGTTGGGAAGTGGTCAGAAGGTCTTGACCGACACCGCCGCCGCGACCCTCGGTGGAAATGTGCGAGTCTTCAATGTCGACGTGATAGAGAGTGGAGAGGGCACAGGGCCGGGTCCTTCATTCATTGTCACACTTGATGATGTGACGGTTCAGAAGCAACGCGAACAGCGGCTTTTCGATCTCCAGATTACCGCCGACCAGGCCAAGATGGCCTCGACGATAGCCCACGAGCTAAACAACTTCCTGACATTGCTCCTCGGAGGGGTCGAGTTGATGGGGATGGCCCTGGAGGATGACGATAAGTCGAAAGCGCGCGAGACAATGGAGAAGCTGAAGAGGCAGATCACCAATCTGGGAAAATTCACAAAAGGCCTTACGGACTTCACGGGCGTCGGATCGAGCAAGCGGACACTCAATCTCAACACCATCATCGATGATGTGGTGTCCTTCATCTCGGTTCAGAAGAGATTCAAGGGGCTCAAGATCATTCCCGTGTTGAACCAGAGTCTGCCAGACCTGGAGATGGATAAGGATCAGATCACCCAGGTGCTGCTCAACCTGCTGACCAATGCCTCCGATGCGATCGGGGAATCCGGAAAGGCCGACGGCCGCATAATCATCAGAACCAGGAAAGATCCGCAGGGGATAGATCTACTGGTGTCCGACAACGGCGCCGGGCTGAAGCCCGGAGTCGAGGAGAGGCTCTTCGCCACGAATATTACCACAAAACAGTCAGGCCACGGCTTCGGCCTGGTAACCTGCGCGAGGATCGTAAAGAGCCATGGGGGCAGCATCAAGGCCCACTCCGAGCCGGGCGAGGGTACCACCTTCACGATACGCCTTCCACTCAACGAAACTGCCTGATCTCCCTACTTTTTCCCGGGGTTGTCCTTCTCCTCGAAATCGAGAGCCGCCGAGTTGATGCAATAGCGCCGGCCGGTCGGCTTCGGACCGTCATTGAAAACATGCCCGAGATGAGCGTCGCATCGGCTGCACAGCACTTCGGTGCGCTCCATGCCGCGGCTGCCATCGGCCTGCTCAGAGACGTTCCCGCCCTCGAGGGGTGCATAGAAGCTCGGCCAACCTGAGCCTGAATCAAACTTGGTTCCCGAATCGAACAGCGGCTGCCCACAGGCCGCACAGGCATAAGTTCCATCGCGCTTATTGTCCAGCAGGCCGCCTGAGAAAGCGGGTTCGGTTCCCTTCTCGCGCATTATCCGGTATTGCTCGGGAGTGAGCTCAGCTTTCCATTCGGCATCGCACTTCTTGATCTTCTCTGGATCTTTCAAGTACTTATCCGGCTCCTTCTTTATAGTTTCGCCACCGGCCACAGCGGTGACCTGCTTCGTGCCGCAACTCGCTCTTGCCGTCTTCTTTGCCTTGTTCTTGCTCCCGGGCAGCAGGAGCCTCCTGCCTGTGCATCACCGCGCAGATCATGACCCATTCTCCCTCAGCAGATACTTACACATTGCCGATGTTCATTCAATATAGCCTGCCTCGGGTTCTTCGGATTCGGTGTGGAATTCCGTGAACTCACGAGAAGTTCCTTCACCGTGCTCGATCCCGAGCGGGGAGTGGTGGGGATCGCGCTCAACGCCGCCTTCCTGGTCGTCCTCTCGAAGAACTGCATGGCATTGCGCTCAAGGTCCAGGGCCTTTTTTAAGATAATCCAGCTCCACAGAGAGGTCTCCGGCCTTCAAGCCGGAAAACCTTGATTCACGCCCGCTCGCTTTTAGATTCACCTAATCAGGGCGAGGTATCACACGAATCGGGCTTTTCGGCAAGTACCATCTGGAAGTACTCAGATGCGGTCATGCGGACCTCAAGCGTGGAAAACCCCACGGCCTCGACCTCATTCTGAAGACCCGATTCCAGCAGGTCCTTGTAGGTTGGATACTCCGGAGTGAGGTACTCGAAGGCATTGATGAAGAGAGCCTTGTGCCACTCTCCCGGAATGTTGTGCTCCACGGCCACAAGCCTCCCGCCGGGCCGGACCAACCGGAAGGCCTCGGCCAGGACCATCTTCCTTGTTTCCCGGGGCATCTCATGCAATGCCGCGCAGATCACGGCCTTATCGAAGTGGCCGCCGGGATATGTTGCGTGCCTGGCATCGCCGTGCACGAAGGTGAGACCGGGTGGGAGATGTTTCCTGTTGGCAACCCGGAGTTGAGCCTCCGATATCTCGATACCGGTTATCTCTCCATAGCCCTTGAGTTTCTCGGCCATCAATATCGTGAGCGTGCCGGTCCCCGAGCAGAGGTCCACCAGGTGCTCGCCCGGCCCGGGATCGATCAGATCGACTATGTCCTCACGCCACCTGCGTTCGCCCCCGAAGCCGCCGTTCATGATAAAAAGGGCCGATCTTACGAAGGGATCATAAAACCGGGCAAGGTGGTCGTATATCCGGGCGTATACAGCGGCATAGTGGTCCGGGAGGACTACCCGGTTTGCGTGATTGGCATCTGCACCGCCGGCACGGGCTTCCTCATTCTCTGCTTTCATCATTAGCAACAGCATATCCCACACGCGCCGGCTTGTCAAAAAAGCCCATGTGTCTTTTGACCGAATCACCACTCCGGTGCTACAATTGGCGCACAGATCATTCCATTCGCGGGAGCAGGGGTATGTCCAGCATCACCAGAACGGGCTTAATCGCTGTCGTGGCACTTGTTGTGATCATGATCATAGTGAAAGAAGCTTCTATGAACATAGATACTCGTGATAGAATACGGACAAACAGACGGAGGTTGTAGGATGCCAGAGCAAAAAAGGGTAGTTTGGCTGGTTCCTCTTGTAATGCTTGCGGTTTGTCTCACGGTCTGCCTTGCGCGACCGGCCCCGGCGGATGCCGGGAAGAAGATATCGAGTGATGTCATCGGCTCGGCAGGGGGACAGGCGAGCTCGTCTAAGTTTGCCATCCATGACACTTTCGGGCAGGATCCGATAGGGCCGGTTGCCACCGGCGCGGACATCCATCTCTATGATGGCTTCTGGTCGACACTGGCCGTTGCTGTGGCTGATACCCAGCCGCCGGTGGAGGTGACGGAGTTCGGTGCGCTCGCGATGGATGAGGAAATCTATCTTGAGTGGACCAATCCCTCTGATTCGGACTTCGCGGGTACCGTTATTCGCTACTCCACATCGGACTTTCCCGGTGCCCCGGATGAAGGTGATCCTGTTTCCGGTTCTGAGGGTGAGTTCCCGGGTACTCCAGGCTCTGAAGGCAGCTACAGCCACATATCCTTGACCAACGGGACCAGGTATTACTACTCGGCCTTCGCCTATGACCTTTCCCGGAACTACTCCGAGGCGGTCACGGACAGCGGGACTCCCTTCGATGGGGTGCCTCCCGGTGGGGTGACGCTCCAGCCGCTTGGGATTGGTGACATGGCGATCACCCTGAAGTGGACCAACCCGTCCGATTCGGATTTCGATCACACGCTTGTGCGTTTTGCGACCGATGACTTCCCCGCCTCACCAACCGGTGGCAGCCCGGTACCCAATGGCTCTGATGGTAAGTTCGCCGGCGCACCGGCCAGCGTGGACAGCTTCGTCCATACCGGGTTGGTGAATGGCACAACTTACTACTAT